>NZ_JACEGK010000137.1:0-15684 GCF_056859195.1 Streptomyces sp. NH27 | reverse complement strand
GGCATACTGGGTGTCCGGGTGCCGGGAGTGTGCGGAGCGCCGGGTCCTCGGGAGCCGGGAGGGCCGGGAGAGCCGGTAGGCCCGGGTGCTCCGGTGCCGGGCGCGCCGTGCGGCGCGCGGTCGAGGTGGGCGAGCAGGAACGTGGCGAGGTCCCGTCGTGCGGCCGTCTCCGCCTCCACCTGCGCCCAGTACCCGCGCACCTCCTGGGCGGCGGCCGCGCGGGTGGTGCACGCGCACACCCGCTGGATGCGGGCCAGCGGCATGCCCAGCCGGCGCAGCCACGCCACCAGCCGGGCCCGGTCGAGCTGTTCGGGAGCATAGAAGCGGTAGCCGGTGTCCGGGTCCACCCGGGCCGGGGGGAGCAGGCCGAGGTCGTCGTACAGCCGTAGCGCTTTCGGCGACAGCCGGCTCGCCTTCGCGAAGGCGCCGATGGTCAGCAGTTCCATGCCCGGGTCAGGCCGCGACCGCGAGGTGGGCCGCGATCCGGTCCAGCGTGGTCGCGTTGTCCGTGTGCAGCACCGCGGACATGCCGATCGCCTCGGCCGCCTCGACGTTCGCCGCCAGGTCGTCCACGAACAGGCAGTCCGCCGGGCGCGCCCCCAGCCGCTCGCAGGCCAGCGTGAACGCGCGCGGGTCGGGCTTGGACAACCCGATCTCGTGCGAGTAGACCACCGCGTCCGCGTCGCCCACCAGCGCCGCGAAGCCGTACCGCTTCTCCTCGCGCTCCCGGGCGCCGACGAAGCTGTTGCTGAGGATGCCCAGGGTGCAGCGCCCCTGCAACTCCCTTACATACGTGATCAGTTCGGTGTTCGGGGCGCCCAGGTACTCCGTCCACAGGTCGGCGAAGAACGCGGCGGTCTGCGCCGGGTCGAGGCCCAACTCGGCGCGGACCGCGGCCTGTGTCTCCGGCTCGGTCATGGTGCCGAACTCGCCTGCCCGCCATACCGCTTCCAGCCGCCGGTCCAGCGCGCCGGCCGGCAGGCCCAGCCGCCGTTCCCAGGCGCCTTCCCAGCCGGTGCGCGGGGTCAGCTCCAGCACACCGCCGATGTCGAGGATCAGGCACGCAGTGGTCATACCGGTGGTCCTTCCGATGGTTGGCCGGGCGCGGCCCGGGGGACCGGCCTGGTCGGCGGCCGGTACGACCACGATGGGCCCTGTCCCAGGGGCAAGGTCAAGCAGGGCCGGGCGCGGCCGGAACGCCGGCCCAGCTCGGTCCGGCCTTTCTGCCCCGGGCCCTACGCTCCCGGCCCCCGGCCCTCTGCTCCCGGCTCCCGGCTTCCGGCCGACGCCCGGCCTCGGCCGACTCCCACCGACTCCGGCCCAACCGACTCCGGCCCGACGGGCAGTGGCCCGCGGCCCCGACGCCCGCCGACGCCCGCCGGGGCGGCCCAAACCCTGGACAGCGCGGGCCGGTTTTTGGCACGGTGGGGTGCGCCGAATCGCAATTCGAAAGCTTGGCCGATTGTCGACGCCACGGCTGAGTGCCGCAGGCAGGGGGCTCCACCATGACTGCACACCGCCTCGCCCCAGAGGAAGCCGCCTTCTACGCCTCGCAGAGCACCTTCTCCGACCCCGGCGAGCTGGTCGGCTGGTACACCGACCTTCCCAGGGACGCGGGCGAACTCGCCCGGGTGGTACGGGACGTGATGATCCACCGGGTCGAGGGCGGCCAGTTCGGGGTGCCGATCGCCGAGGACCGGATGCGCGACGACGCGGAGACCCGCTACGTGGACGACATCCTGCGGCTGGTGGTGAACCGCAACGGCGCGCCGCTGGTGGAGCGGCGGGATTTCGCCGACCGGTTCGTCGGGATCTGCCGCGACTTCACCCTCCTGCATGTCTCCCTGCTGCGCCACGTCGGCATTCCGGCACGGCTGCGCTCCGGGTTCGCCGACTACTTCGGCGACGACGGATTCCACTTCGACCACGTGGTCACCGAGTACTGGGACGACGAGCGCGGCTGGCTGCTGGCCGACGCCCAGATCGCCGACTCCGAGTGGTACTCGATGCCGTTCGACGCGACCGACGTGCCCAGGGACCGGTTCCTGGTCGCGAGCAAGGCGTGGCAGCTCATCCGCGCCGGCGAGGCGGACCCGAAGTCCTTCGGGCTGCACCTGCCGGAGGGGCCGATGGTGGGCGAGTGGTTCGTGGCCGGCAACGTCAGGCTCGACCTGGCCGCCCTCAACAAGGTCGAGACCCTGCTGTGGGACGTCTGGGGCACCGGCGCGGACACGGACGACGAACTGACCGACGAGATCCGCGACCTCTACGACACCGCCGCCCGCGTCACCGGCGACGACGTACCCTTCGCCGAGGCACGCGCCCTCTTCGCGGACCACGACGGGCTGCGCACGCCATCGACCGTGCTGTCCCTGGCTTCCTTCAACGGCCCGAGCCAGGTCACCCTGCGCTGACCGCCGGCACGCTGACCGCCGGCACGCTGCGTGACGCGGGCCGACCCGGCGACGGGCGATCCCTGCCGCCAACGGATTGAAGGGGTAACGCACATGGTCCAGGTGTACGAGGACCGGCGGCTCGCCGGCGCCTATCACGCGGGCAACGACATGCCGGACGCCTCGCTCCGCGCCTGGGCCGAACTGATCGCGCACTGCGCCCCCGTCCTGGCGCCGCGCATCCTGGAAGTGGGCACCGGCACCGGCATGTTCGCGGCGGCCCTGGCCCGATCGACGGACGCGCGCTTCGTGGTGGGCGTCGAGCCGTCTCCCGCGATGCTCGCCGAAGCACACCGGCTCCACCCGGCCGCGGACCGCCCGGACGGCCTCCACTTCGCCGCGGGCCGCGCCGAGGCGATTCCGCTCGGCCCGCGCTCGGTCGACCTCGCCCTGCTCTCGCGGGTGATCCACCACCTGCCCGACCGCCGCTCCTGCGCAAGGGAGTTGGCCCGGGTGCTGCGGCCCGGCGGGGTCGTGGTCGTCCGGACGACCTTCCGCGAGCGGCTGGACGCCATCGTCTACGACTACTGGCCGCGGCTGCTCGACGTCGACCGCCGCCGCTTCCCCGCGGAGGCGGACGTCTGCGCGGACTTCGCGGCCCACGGGTTCGACGTCGTACGGATCGGCTCGCACGCCGAACCGGTCGCCACCGGCCTGCGGGCGTTCCACGAGCGGATGGCGACGCGCCCCCAGTCGAAGTTCACCCACCTCACCGAGGCCGAATTCGCCGCGGGCCTGGCCCGGTTGGCCGCGGATGCGGATGCGGATGCGGATGGGGATGCGGATGGGGAAGCTGATGCCGAACGCGTTGTATCGGAGCGCTACGACGTGGCCGTATTCCGACTCCGTTAGCCCGTTAGCCCGTTGACCCGACGGCACGCCAATTCACCTGCGGCGCAGGGCCGCTGACGCCGACGGGGGCACGCGGGGCGGGTGGCGGCGGCGAAGGGCATCTCGGAGATGGGGGCGATCCGGACCGGGGCGCCCGGGTGCGGGGCGTGGGGCATCTCGCCGTTGCCGATGCAGCGGCCGACGTGGGAGATACCGGAGTGGAAGAACACCGGTCCGGGACTGCCCGCCTTCCGCCGCGGCCGATCGGACCCGACCGCCGTTCGACGGGCGACCCGCCGCATCCGGGCGCGGGGCGGCGCGAGCCCGCTCCCTATTACCCCCCAGGTCGTAAGACACCCCGCTCGCCGTGCGGTGCTGTACGCGCCGTAGGGTCCCGCCCATGGACACCCTCATCAATGTCTTTGTCGGACTGCACATCATCGGCATCGCGGCGCTGCTGGGCGGCTTCCTCACCCAACTCAAGGCGATGGGACGGGGCAGCGCGGAGCCGCGGTTCGTGCCCGGCATGCTCTACGGGGCCGGCACGATGCTGGTCACCGGGGTGGCGCTGGTCGGCCTCGCGCACGCCGACGACCGGCACCTCAGCAGCGTGAAGCTCGGCATCAAACTGGCCGTGCTGCTGGTGATCCTGGGGCTGGTCTACGTCAAGCGCGACGAGAAGAAGGTCGACGCGGTCTCCTTCGGCGCGGTCGGCGGCCTGACCGTCGCCAACATCTTCATCGCCGTGCTGTGGACCTGACCGCGATGACCGGCATCTCGTACGACCGCGCCACCGCCGAGCAGTACCGGCTGGCCCGAGAGGTCCCGCGCGCCGGGCTGGCCGCGTGGCGGGCGGCGATCGGGGCGGCGGCCCGGCTCGCGCCCGGCATGGCGGTGCTCGACGTCGGTGCCGGCACCGGCGGTTTCGCGTCCGCGCTGCACGACTGGTTCGGCGTCCACGTCGTCGCGGTCGAACCGGCCGAGGCGATGCGCGCGCTCATCCCGGCGACCCCCGCGACGCCCGGTCGCCCCGGCATCGAGGCCCTGGCCGGCCGGGCCGACGCGCTGCCGGTGCCGGACGGTGGCGCGGACGCGGCCTGGCTCGGCTCGGTGCTGCACCACATCCCCGATCTGCCCGCCGCCGCACGCGAGTTGCGCCGCGCCCTGAAGCCCGGCGCGCCGGTGCTGATCCGCAACCTCTTCCCCGGCCGGGCCGACCGCGACCTGCGGGTCCGCTTCTTCCCCGAGACGGTGGCGGAGATCGACGGCTACCGGACGGTGGACGGCGTCTGCGCCGACTTCGCGGCCGCCGGGTTCGTACGGCGGGAACTGGTCGCCGTACCGCAGGAGAGCGCGCCGAGCCTCGGGCATTATGCCGGCCTGCTGCGCCGGGACACCGACTCCAAGCTGCGCGCGCTGAGCGACGAGGACTTCGAGCGCGGTATGGCGCGACTGCGCGCAGCCGATCCGGCGGCACCCGCGACGAGTTGGATGGACCTGCTGGTGCTGGGCTGAGCCGTGGGGTGGGGCACGAAGGCCATGAGTAAGGGCCGGTCTCCTGGAGGCCGGCCCTTACTCGCTGACGTTGCCGATGCTACGGATGTCGCTGACGTAGCTGACGTAGCTTCCGTCGCGACGCCCCCGCGCCCGCTTACGCGATGCGGCGGGCCGCCGCGAACGGCATCCAGTCCATCGGGGCGACCTCGACCGTCGCGCCGGTGTGCGGGGCGTGCACGATGTTGCCGTTGCCGATGTAGATCCCGACGTGGCTGATACCGGAGTAGAAGAACACCAGGTCGCCCGGGCGCAGATCGGCCTTGGAGACCGCGGTGCCGTCCTTGACCTGGTCCCAGGTGGTGCGCCCGATGGTGATCCCGGCGGCGTGATAGGCGGCCAGGGTCAGCCCCGAGCAGTCGTACGAGTCCGGGCCGGTGGCGCCGCGGTAGTACGGCTTGCCGCGTTGGGCGAGCGCGAACTGGATCGCGGCGGCGGCGCGGCCGGACGCGGGCCCGTTGTACTTGTAGGTCGCGCTGGAGCCGGACGACGAGGACGACGAAGAGGACGAAGAGGACGAGGACGTGGACGCCGGCGCCTTCGGCTGCATCGAGGCGAGCTTGGCCTTCTGCGCCGCGTTGAGGCTGTTGAGCAGCTTCTGCGCGGCGGCGAGCTTCGTCTGCAGGTTCTTCTTCTGCGTGGCGAGCTTGCCCTGCGAGTTGGTCAGCTGCGTGAGGCTCGCGCTGGCCTGGGCGCGCTGGACCGACGCCTGCTCCTGCTGGATCTTGAACGTCTTGAGCGCCTGCTCCTGCGTGGCGGTCATCCGGCCCAGCAGGTGGTTCTGCGAGAGGAAGTTCTCCGGGTTGTCGGAGAAGAGCAGCTGCGTGGTGGCACCGAAACCGCCGGTGCGGTACTGCTCGGCGGCGAACTGGCCCAGCACCCGCCGGGACTCGTTCATCTGCTGGGTCTTGTCGGCGACCTGGGCGAGCAGCTGGTTGGTCTTGGTGCGCTGCGTCGCCGTGTCCTCCTGGGCCTGGTCGTACTGCTGCGTGGCGACCTCGGCCTGCTGGTTCAGCGAGTCGATCTGCTTCTGAACCTCTTTGATGGAGGGCTTCGCGGGCGCCGCGTTCGCGGTCTCGCTCATCAAGGTGACCGATGCCAGGGCCGCGGTGGTGATACCGACGGCGGCCCGCGTGCCGGTCGACGCGAGTATCGGGGTACGCGGTTTGCGGTGCGACGCCAAGGACGCGACTCCTTCCGTGTACCGCCGACCGGGTTAGCTGACGGGTTCGGGCGGGAAAGGTCGCCCTACGGTCCGGACGCTCGTCGCGTCCGCCCCGATTCACCCCAAAATGCCTCTGGGTCCCCGGTTCCGGCCGCCGGCCGGATTAGGCGGAGGTGGTGCGCTGCCGGACCGTCGCCGACGGGAGGCGGACCACCTAGCGGGCTACCGTAGTCAACTTCACCGGCTCTTGGGAAGTTTGGATTGCAATGTGACCGAAATCGCTTTGTGACCTTGGGTTTTGTCAAACGTCTTATCGGGCATCAGGATCATGTGGTGGCGACACGGTCGGGGTGGGCCATTACGGACGGACGGCCCCGTAGAAGGGCATCTCGGTAATGGGTGCGATCTTCACCACGGTGCCGGTGTGCGGTGCGTGGATCATCTCGCCGTTGCCGATGTAGAGCCCGACATGGCTGACGTCGCTGAAGAAGAAGATCAGATCGCCTGGCTGGAGGTCGGCCTCCGACACCCTGGTGCCCACGTCCACCTGGTCGTAGGTGGTGCGCGGCAGGTCGATCCCGGCGGCCTTGTAGGCGGCCTGGGTCAGCCCCGAGCAGTCGTATGAATCCGGGCCGGTCGCGCCCCACACATACGGCTTGCCGATCTGCTTCCTGGCGAAGGCGATGGCCTGCTCGGCGGCCGAGGAGTTGGCCGATGTCACGGGCGCGTTCGTGCCCTTGGCCGCGGCGGCCTTCGCGGCGGCCTCCTGGTTGGCCTGCTCCTGGGCGGCGAGCTTCTTCGCCTTCTCCTTCGCCTCGGCCTCCTGCTTGGCCTGGAGTGCCGCCAGCCGCTTCTTCTCCTGTGCGTTGAGGCTGTTGAGGAGTTTCTGCGAGGCGCCGAGCTTCGTCTGCACGTCCTGCTTGGCGGACTTGAGCCGGCCCTGCTTCGCGGTCAGCGTGGCCAGGCTCTTGGCCGCCTCGATCCGCTGCTGGGTGACCGCGACCTGCTGGGTCTGGTAGTCCTCGACCGCCGCGTGCTGCCGCTTGCCCAGCACGTCGGTCAGGTGGATCTCGTCGGCGAGGTCCTGCGGGTTGTCCGACAGCAGGTAGCGGGTGGTGGTCAGGTCGCCGCCGCTGCGGTACTGCGCCGCCGCGAACTCGCCCAGCACGCGCCGCGAGTCGTTGAGCTTCTGCGTCTTCTGGGCGACCTGCGCGAGCAGCTTGTTGACCTTGGTGTTCTGCTGGTCGGTCTGCTCCTGCGCCTGGTCGTACTTCTGGGTGGCGGCCTCGGCCTGCTGGTTGAGGGAGTCGACCTGGTTCTTGACCGCGCTGATCGACGGCTGCTTGGGCTTGGCGGGAGCGGGGGTGGCGCTCGCGCTCTCGCTGAGCAGCGTCACGGTGGCCAGTGCCGCCGTGGTGATCCCCACGGCCGCACGCGGGCCGGGAGTGCTGAGTAGCGCGGTACGGGCCTTACGGTGCGTCGCCATGGCGGGCGGACTCCTCTCGGACGCTGCCGGTTCCGGCTGGTGCGGCACGCTAGCCAACGCCCGGCACGCCTGGGAAGGGCGATGTCCGATAGGCCCGATACCTTTTCGTAATGTTTTGCCGAAGCGTGGGAACCGTCACCCAGCGTGCCAATCGGGCTACCCGCGCACCCGGGCCTCCGGCCCGGCGACTTCGGCGGACGGCACCGGAGTGTCGGTGTGGGCGCCTAGACTCGGACAGCGATGAGCAGCCTCTTTGACGACAACTTCCTGGCCGGTATGGACGCGGCCCACGGGCCTTCCGACGGTGAGCAGCCCCCGCCGCCGGAGGACGGTCCCGGCGGCGAGGACGTCCCGCACGACCTGTTCCAGGGGCGGTACGACAATCCGCCCGCGCATGACGCGCACTACCGCAACGGCGCGGCGCGTCCCGTGCTCGACCCCGCACAGCTCCTCGTGGGGCTCAACGAGCAGCAGCGCGCCGCCGTCGAGCACCACGGCGGGCCGCTGCTCATCGTCGCCGGCGCCGGCTCCGGCAAGACCCGCGTGCTCACCCACCGCATCGCCCACCTGCTCGGCGCCCGCGACGTCCACCCGGGCGCGATCCTCGCCATCACCTTCACCAACAAGGCCGCGGGCGAGATGAAGGAGCGCGTCGAGGAACTGGTCGGGCCGCGCGCCAACGCCATGTGGGTGTCGACCTTCCACAGCGCCTGCGTGCGGATCCTGCGTCGCGAGTCCAAGACGCTCGGCTTCACCTCGTCGTTCTCGATCTACGACGCCACCGACGCGCGCCGGCTGATGGCCCTGGTCTGCCGTGACCTGGACCTCGACCCCAAGCAGTTCCCGCCGAAGTCGTTCAGCGCCCAGGTCTCCAACCTCAAGAACGAGCTGGTCGACCACGAGACGTTCGCCGCCAAGGCGGAGAACCCGTTCGAGCGGAAGCTCGCCGAGGCGTACGCGATGTACCAGGCCCGGCTGCACGACGCCAACGCGCTGGACTTCGACGACATCATCATGACCACCGTCAACCTGCTCCAGGCGTTCCCCGATGTCGCCGAGCACTACCGGCGGCGCTTCCGGCACGTCCTGGTCGACGAGTACCAGGACACCAACCACGCCCAGTACACCCTGGTCCGCGAGCTCGTCGGCACCGGCGACGATGCCGCCGAACTCTGCGTCGTCGGCGACGCCGACCAGTCGATCTACGCCTTCCGCGGCGCGACGATCCGCAACATCCTCCAGTTCGAGGAGGACTACCCGCAGGCCCGCACCATCCTGCTGGAGCAGAACTACCGCTCCACCCAGAACATCCTCAACGCCGCCAACGCCGTCATCGAGCGCAACGCCGGCCGCCGCGCCAAGAACCTGTGGACCGAGTCCGGCGAGGGCCCCGTCATCACCGGCTACGTCGCCGACCAGGAGCACGACGAGGCGCAGTACGTCGCCGAGGAGATCGACCGGCTCACCGACGCCGGCGACGCCCGCCCAGGCGACGTCGCGGTCTTCTACCGCACCAACGCCCAGTCCCGTGTCTTCGAAGAGATCTTCATCCGGGTCGGCCTGCCCTACAAGGTCGTCGGCGGCGTCCGCTTCTACGAGCGCCGCGAGGTCCGCGACGTCCTCTCCTACCTGCGCGTCCTCGCCAACCCCGAGGACGCCGTGCCGCTGCGCCGGATCCTCAACGTGCCCAAGCGCGGCATCGGCGAGCGCGCCGAGGCGATGATCGACGCGCTCGGCAGGCGCGAGCGGATCTCCTTCCCGCAGGCCCTGCGGCGCGTCGACGAGGCATACGGCATGGCGGCGCGCTCGGCCAACGCGGTCAAGCGGTTCAACACCCTCATGGACGAGCTGCGCACCGTCGTGGAGTCCGGCGCGGGCCCCGCCGTCGTCCTGGAAGCGGTGCTGGAACGCACGGGCTACCTGGCCGAGTTGCAGGCGTCCACCGACCCGCAGGACGAGACCCGCGTCGAGAACCTCCAGGAACTCGCCGCCGTCGCCCTGGAGTTCGAGCAGGAGCGGGAGGGCGAGGAGACCGGTTCGCTCGCCGAGTTCCTGGAACGCGTCGCCCTGGTCGCCGACTCCGACCAGATCCCCGACTCGCCCGACGGCGAGGAGGACACCGGCGGCGTGATCACCCTGATGACGCTGCACACCGCCAAGGGCCTGGAGTTCCCGGTGGTGTTCCTCACCGGCATGGAGGACGGCGTCTTCCCGCACATGCGCGCCCTCGGGCAGGTCAAGGAGCTGGAGGAGGAGCGCCGGCTGGCCTACGTCGGCATCACCCGCGCCCGCCAACGGCTCTACGTGACCCGGTCGATGATGCGCAGCGCCTGGGGGCAGCCCTCCTACAACCCGCCCTCCCGCTTCCTGGAGGAGATCCCCGAGGCGCTCATAGTGTGGAAGCGGACCGGGCAGTCCGGGGCGGCCTCCGGCGGTGGCGCCGGCTCCAAGGCGGCCGCGTCCGTCGCCTCCTCCGTCGGCGCGCGCGGGCGTTCCGGCACCGGCGGGTTCGCCACGAAGCGCTCCGCCGGGGACCGTCCGGTGATCTCGCTGAGCGTGGGAGACCGCGTCACCCACGACCAGTTCGGTCTCGGCACCGTGGTCTCGGTCACCGGGCGGCCCGGCGACGAGAAGGCGACGATCGACTTCGGGGACGAGCGCCCCAAGCAGTTGCTGCTGCGCTACGCCCCGGTGCAGAAGCTTTAAGGGGTGCCCGGGGTGCCCCTGGGTGTGTGACGTTCCTTTCGCAGCAGGAGCCGCAGTAATCCAGGGGCGCGTGGGGGCACTCCCCCTGGCTTCGCCGGGGGCACCCCCACCCAGGCGAAGCTCTGGGGGAGAACGGCGCGACCAGCCACCCACTCAGCTCTAGGTCCCCCAGCCGGCAGTACCGGGTCTACCTCGGGTCCAGCCCGTGGGCGAGAAGCCAGGGGAGGGGGTCGATCGGGGTGCCCCCGTGCGGCCGGACCTCCAGGTGGAGGTGCGGCCCCGTGGTGTTGCCGGTGTTGCCCGAGTAGGCGATGACGGTCCCGGCCTTGACCTTGCCGGAGCGGATCTTCGTGCTGCTCAGGTGGCAGTACCAGGTCTCCGTGCCGTCGGGCGCGGTGACGATCGCCATGTTGCCGTAGGAAATGTTCCACTGGGTGCGCACGGTGCCGTCGGTCACGGCCATCACCGGGGTGCCGGGCTGCACCGGGAAGTCGATCCCGGTGTGCAGCGCCATCCAGCGCTCGCCGGACTGCCCGAAGTACGCGCTCAGCCCCTTCTGCATCACCGGCAGCACGAACTTCGGCCGCAGCGCCTCCTTGCGGGCCGCCGCCTCGGCCGCGGCCTTCTTCGCCGCGGCCTGCCGGTCCTTGAGGTCGACCCGCTCCTGGGAGCGGCTCGCGCGGGTGGCGAAGTCGTCGGCGTCCCGGCTCACCCCGGTCAACTGCCGGTCGAGCTGGGTGGTCGGCGCCTTGCCCGCGGCCTCGTCGGTCGTCGTGTTCGAGGAGTCCTGGGCCACCCCGACCCCGCCGAACGCCGCCGCGCCGACCGCCGCCACACCCATCACGGCCACCGACGGCACCCCGACGGTCAGCAGCGCCGAGCGCTTGGCCGGCTTCCGGCGGCGGCTGCGGGCGGTGGGCACCTCGTCGTCGCTGAAGTCGTGCCGTACGGGTTCGTCGTCGGGCGTGCCGAGCGTGAAGTCCTCGCCGAGCAGCGCGGTGTCGTCGGGCGCAGTCCCGGGTGCGACGGGCGACACGGTCGCCATCGTGGCCGTGGCCGGCGCCGCGGCCTGCTCGTAGCCGGCCCCGTAACCGGTGGCGGCGTAGCCGGCGGGCGCTTCGTACGCCCCGGGGGCCTCGAACGGGACGGACACCTGCTCGTAGACGCCGGTGTCGCCGCTGCTGTCGTACCCGTAGCCGTACCCGTAGGCCGGGTAGGCGCCGGACTCCCACTCCTGCTGCTGCGGGTAGGCCGGCTGCTGGGTGGTCTGCCACGCGGCCGTGTCGTACGTACCGGTGTCGTAGTACGCGGTGCCGGTGCCCGTCGTGGTGCTGGTGTACGGGTCGTACTGGTCGTACGGGGCGTACGTGGCGTAACTGCCCGTGTCGTAGTCGCTGACCGCGTACGTGCCGGTGTCGTACCCGCTCCGGTCGTAACCGGGCTGCTGCGGCTGCTGCGCCGTGCCCTGGTCGTAGCCGTAGGCGTACTGCTGGTCGTACGGCCTGGCGGCCTGCTGCGGGATGTGGGCGTAGCTGTAGCTGCCGGTCGTGTCGTCCGCGAAAGTGGTGCCGACAGTCGGGTAGGGGCCCGAGGAGTAGGCGTCGTACGCGTGGGCGTCGTGGTCGGAGGCGTACTCCGACGGGTGACGTTGGTTCACCGCCAGCTTCTCTTTCGCCTAGGCAGCAGGAGAATTAGCGGCGACTGTAGCCCTCCGTACCGGGTGCCGACAATCTTCTGGCCGGACCTGGCGTCCGCCTTGCCCGGTGTTCGGTTGATATTCGACCGTTATGTGTCCGTTATGCGGCGTCGATCGCGTCGGGCAGCGGACCCGGTCGGGACAGTGCCTGCCTGATTTCGGCGGCCACCGAGCTGTGCACGGGCAGGGCGAGGTGGCCGATGCCGCGCACCTTGATGTTCGCGGTGGAAAGGTCCGGGTGTTCGAGGCGCGCCGACTCGGCCGGGATCATGAACTCGTCGAGGTCGCTCCAGAAGGCGACGAAGCGGGTCCGGCAGCCCGGAGCGGGCCCCGCCAACTCCTCCAGCACCGGCGAACCGGGCCGCATCTGGCGGGCCAGCGGGTGGGGGGCGAGCGCGGGCACCGCGCGGGTGCCGGAGTGCGGGGTACCCATGGTGACCAGGTTGCGCACCCGGGCGTCACCGCCCAGGCGCTGCACGTAGTAGCGGGCGACCAGGCCGCCCAGGCTGTGGGCCACGATGTCCACCTGCGGGTGCCCGGACTCGGCGCAGACCCGCTCGATGTGCGGGCCGAGCATCGCGGCGGCGGTGCGGATGTCGCCGGTCAGCGGGGAGTAGTTCAGCGCCTGGACGCGGGTCCAGCCGTGCCGCAGCAGCGAGCGGCGCAGCAGGGCGAAGGCCGAGCGGTTGTCCACGAAGCCGTGCAGGAGCAGAACCGGGGGCTGGCCGCGGCCCTCGCCGGGGAGCGGTGTGGTGCTGGTGCGTCCGGGGCCGGGGGTGCCGTCGGAACCGCCGTCCGGGCCGGCCGCGTGGTCAGGGCGGCCCTGATCGTCCGCCGGGTGCGGTGGCGTGGGGATGCGCTCGGGCAGGATGCCGGTCGGATACAGCAGCAGGTGCCCGGCGAACAGGGCCAGGTCGATGGCGGCGACCTTGGCCAGCTCCGCGCTGTGCCCGCTCCACAGCGAGCCGCTCCACAAAGCGTGACCAGGGATGCGGCTGCGGTGACTGTGGCCGGGGGGCTCCTCCGGTGTCGGCCCCGGCTCCGGCTCGCTTTCCGAGGACTGGGCTGCCATGGCCCACCTCCCGTCGCGGCGCCCCGGGGTCGTCATCGACCCCGGGTGCCTTCAGCGGGAGCCGGAGCGGATGCCGCATCGCCGCGCCCTGCGGCTTGATACGCGGTGATGCGGCGTCCTGGCTGCGGCTCTCGAAGGAACGAGCCGGGCGTCCCCGCGATTCCCGGCGTGTCCCTCGCCGGCCGCCGTGGGCAGCCCCGACCCTTTGGTGAATGTGTCCCACTGTGTGATTTCCCCCTCCCCGCCCCACGTAAAACTGTCGGGCGCGGCGCGCGGGCGCTAACGTTCGTTTACGCGGTACAGCTCGCCCACGCTGCACCACCGCACCCGGTGTGCCGCATCCCATGATCATGGAGGCAGATATGGGAGTGTCCGGACCGATCCGCGTGGTGGTCGCCAAGCCGGGGCTCGACGGTCACGACCGCGGCGCCAAGGTGATCGCGCGTGCGCTCCGCGACGCCGGCATGGAGGTCATCTACACCGGCCTGCACCAGACGCCGGAGCAGGTGGTGGACACCGCGATCCAGGAGGACGCCGACGCGATCGGGCTCTCCATCCTCTCCGGCGCCCACATGACGCTCTTCGCCAAGGTGGTCGAACTCCTCCGCGAGCGCGACGCCGCCGACATCAAGGTCTTCGGCGGCGGCATCATCCCCGAGGCCGACATCCCCCCGCTCACGGAGCTCGGCGTCGCCGCGATCTTCACGCCCGGCACGTCCACGGGCGATGTCGTGGCCTGGGTCCGGGCGAACATCGGGCAGGCCGCCTGACGAGACCCCCGGGAGCCTCGTTGCGCTGTTTTCCCCCAGAGCTTCTCCTGGGTGGGGGTGCCCCCGGCGAAGCTCTGGGGGAGGAACTGCGCGACCGGCCCACCACTGGTGGTGGTCCCTCGACCGGCGGCAACCAGGCACCCCGGGGGCAGGTCAGACCACCCCCAACTCCTCCGCCATCAGCGCGCGCAAGCGCAACGTGCCGGTCAGCCGCTGAAACGCCTCCGACCAGTACGCACTTGCCCCGGGCGAGCCGTTGGGCGGCTCCTCGGCGGCGGCGCTGAGCAGCGCGACCTGCTCGGTGGCGGCGGGGTCGAGGCAGCGCTCGGCAAGCCCCATCACCCCGCTGAAACTCCACGGATAACTCCCGCCGTCCCGCGCGATGTCGAGCGCGTCGACCACCGCACCGCCGAGCGGCGCGCTCCACGGCACCGCGCACACCCCGAGCATCTGGAACGCCTCGGACAGGCCGTGCGCGGAGATGAACTCGGAGACCCAGCAGGCCCGTTCCTCCGCCGGGAGGATCGCCAGCAGCTTCGCCGGGTCGCCGATCGCCGTCACCGGGCCACCCCGCGCGGAGGGGGCACCGAGCAGGGCGCGCGCCCAGCCGTCGTCGCGCTGGCGTACGGCCGCCCGGCACCAGGCCGCGTGCAGGTCGGGCTGCCAGTCGTCCAGCACCGGGAGGGCGACGATCTGTTCGGGGGAGCGCCCGCCGAACCGCGCCGGCCAGCTCGGCAGCGGGGCGGCGTCCACCAACTGGCCCAGCCACCAGGAGCGTTCGCCCCTCCCGTTGGGCGGCTTCGCGGTCACCCCGTCCCGCTCCATGGCCGCGTCGCACTCGTACGGCGCCTCGACGGTGATGCCGTCCGGGCCGAGCGACACGCAGCTACGGGCACGGGCCGCCATCCGCCCGGCCAGCGCGGAAGCGGGCAGCGCGGACAGCAACTCGGCTGCTGTGGCGCGTACGTTGCGGCTGCGGTCCGCCAACGAGGACTCCAGGAACGGTTCGTCCGCCGGTGAAAGGCCCGTACGCAGCGTGTCCATGAACATCAGCCGGTCCTCGGCGCGTTCGCTGCGCCAGGTGGAGGCGAGCAGCGCCAGCGCACCGGCCGGGTCGGCCTGGCGCAGCCGGGTCAGCAGGGCGACCCGTTCGGCGAACAGGCCCTCCTCCCAAAGCCGTTGGCCTGCCGCCTCGTCCCCGGCCGCCGTTGCCGCGCCCGCCGCGCCGCCGCCCGCCCGCAGTGCGAACTTCCACTCCGGGTTCAGCTCCGCCAGCCACAGCGCGCGCGGGCCGGCGAACGCCAGGGCGTCCGCACGCAGGTCCGTGCGGGCCCGCGCGATGTCCAGGAGTGCGGGCAGCAGCGCGGGGGGTGCGGCGAAGCCGCGGGCGCGGGCCGTCGTCAGCCACTGCGGCAGCAGTTCCAGCAGGTTGGGCGCCGCGCCCTGCCGGCTCCGGCCGTTCTCGGTCAGCATCATCTCCAGCCGGCGGCGGGCCGGGTCGGGCAACTCCGGGCGCGGGTCGGGCGCCACCGTCTTCGGCCGTTCCCCGGCGACCCCCGGTCGCAGCCCGGCCCGCCGCCGCACCACGCCGACCGCGGCGGCGTCCAGCAACCCGACGGCCGCCTCCGCCGCGTCCCCCACGACCCCCGAGGGTCGGCGCCGCTCCGTCCCCAGCAGCGCGCTGCCCACCAGGTCGTCCCACGTCCCACCCATCGGGTTCCCCTTCTCTTCCTACGGCCTGCGCCTGCTGACTGCTGCTTGCTGCCTACGTCTCAACGGGTCCGGTGCTTCGGTGTCTTGGGTCTCTTCGCGCTCTTGGTGCTCTTACCCCCAGGTCGTCAGTGCTCTTCCTGGTCCGCGGCTCGCGCGCGGTGGTTGTCAGGGCAGGACGGTCGTGGGCGTGGGCGAGGAGGGGGACCACGCGGTGAGCGGCTTCGCCCCGGTGGGGGTG
>NZ_JACEGK010000136.1:0-15731 GCF_056859195.1 Streptomyces sp. NH27 | reverse complement strand
GGCGGAGACGGTGTGCGGATGCTGCGGGCCGAGGGTGGCGGACAGCGCGGCCAGCGCCTCTTCCTCGATCTTGTCCGCCTCCTGGCGCTTGCGCAGGTTGCGCAGGTCGGTGGCGAGCGCGATCCGGCACGACAGGGTCAGCGGGTGGTGCTTGCCCAGCCGCATCGCGGCCTGGTCGGCGGTGATGCGGCTGAGATCGGCGGCGCTCTCCGGATCGCCGTCGAAATTGCGGGCCGCGGCGACGTTGAGCGCGCAGCCCAGCGTCCACGGGTGGTCGGCGCCGACCACCCGGGTCATCGCGGTCAGCGCCTCCTCCACGTGGATCTGCGCCTGTTGCCGCTCGCCGGCCGCCCGCAGCAGCAGGCCGTGGTTGGCGAGCATCCCCGCGGAGTACGGGTGGCGCTCGCCGAACCGGCCGCGGTAGTGGTCCATGCAGAACTCGCTCAGTTCCCTGGCCCGGTCCAGGTCGCCGTGTTCCCGCTCGAAGGTGGAGTAGGTCACCGCGACCCGGACGGAGAGCGGGTCCATGTCGCCCAGCACCCGCTGGCAGCGCTCCAGCAGCCGGGCCATCACCGTGGCGGCGCGGGGCCGGTCGCCGGCCCGGTAGTAGCACTGCGCGAGGTTGTGCTCGGCGCGCAGCGACTGCGGGTTGTCGGCGCCGAGCACGCCGCGGTGGATGTCGCAGTTGCGTTCCTGCACCGAGGTGGCGTGGTCGTACTGGCCGACCAGCCGGAGGTCGTGGGCGTAGTGGTTCTCCGACGAGAGCGTCCAGTTGCTGCGGTCGCGCAGCAGTTCGCGGCGCGCCTCCAGGGTTCTGCGGTCCAGGTCGAGCGCCTCGTGGTAGTGGCCGAGCAGCCGCAGGCTCACGCCGACGTTGTTCTGCGCGCTGAGGGTGCCGGCGTCCTGCTCGCCGACGAGTTCGGCGTAGCCGTTCCTGGCCATGCGGGACAGGTCGAGCGACTCCTCGTAGTGGCCCAGGCCGCGCAGGTCGGCGGCGAGGCTGCCGGCCGCGCGCAGCGTCAGCAGGTCGTGCTCGCTCCGGTCGGCCCGCAGCCGGTCATAGACCTCGCGGTCGAGCCGCTCGGTGGTGGCGTAGTCACCGGTCGCCCGGATGCAGTTGGCCCGGTGGTGTGCCATGTCCAGCAGTTTGGGGTGGTTGGGCTCCATCAACCGGGACCACTTCTTCGCGGCGACCCCGGCGATCGCGATGGCGGCACGGTATTCGCCGGCCACGTAGAGGTAGCGCAGGCAGTTCAGGACGGTCTGCTGGATCTCGGGGTTGGTGGAATCCAGCGCGCCGGACGCCTCCAGGTGCGGCACGATCTCGGCGTACCGCGACCACAGCCGGGTGTCGGTGGGGCGGCCGGGGTCGGCGGCGGCGAGCAGTTTGCGGACCACCCGGGAGTAGAGGCTCTGCTCCTCATGGGGCATGTCGGCCCGCACCGCCTGGTAGACCAGCCGGTGCATCTGGATCACGTCGGCGGCGCCGACCGCCTCGTCGGGGGCGTTTTCCAGCGAGTCGGACTGGATCACCGCCCACTGAGCGAGCTTGCCGACCGCCGAGGTCCACAGCAGCGGGTCCTCCATCAGCCCGGCGAGCTGCTCCGGCACGTCGCGGACGGTGACGTCGCGCACCAGCCGGACCGAGATCGGGCCCGGCGCGAAGAAGACGCACAGCCGCAGCAGGTCGACGGCCTCCGGTTTGTCCTCGCGCAGTCGGTTGAGGAGTATCGAGAACGCGGTGAAGTACGTCATCTGGAAGTCGGCGGCGACCTTCAGACCGGACTCCACGTCGGCGCCGCGGCGCAGCAGTTCGATGTAGTCGTCGACCGCCATGTTCGAGTCGTTGAGCGCGCCCGCGTTCTGGTCGAGGGCCAGGGCGAGGTCGCCGAGGGCGTCGGCGAGCTTGTCGGCGTCGGCGTGGTCCATCCGCGGCGCGCGCCGCCGGACGAACGCCACCGACTCGTCACGGTCGTAGACCGGCACGTCGATCAGGACGCTGTTGTGCTCGCCCCACTCGCGGTTCTGCGAGGTGATCAGCACATGCCCCGGGCCGGTCGGCACCAGGTCGTGGATCTCCTCGGGCTGGTCCGCGCCGTCCAGCACCACCAGCCACCGGAAGTACGGATCCCCGCGGCGCAGCGAGTCGCGCACCGCGCGCAGCCGCTCGCCGTATTCGCGCCCGGTGACCAGGCCGAGGGCCGGGGCCAGGCCGGCCAGCTTCTCGCGCAGAGTGCCGCGCTCACTGGCGCGCACCCACCACACCACGTCGTACTCGGGGCTGAAGCGGTAGACGTACTCAGTGGCGATATGGGTCTTGCCGACGCCGGACATGCCGTGCAGGGTGGCCACCGCCGCGCCGGGCTGGGCCATGGTGAGCTCCTGGTGCAGGTTGAACAGCAGTTGCTCGCGGCCGGTGAAGCGGGTGTTGCGGCGGGGCACGCTGCCCCAGACGGCGGGCGGCTCCAGCGGGAAGCGCGGGCCGCTGGAGCCGCCGAGGGTGTCGCCGCTGCCACGCGGAGCGGTGATGCCCAGCCTGCTCAGCAGCCGCCGCTCGGCCTCCACCGCGCCCAGGCCCCACAGGTCGGCCGCGCTGAGCGAGGCGACCGCGCTGGGCAGGGAGGCGGAGGTCACCGACACCGCGGCGAAGCGTTCGCTGTGCGGCGGCACGATCTCCCGCAGGGCGATGTTCCACTCCTCGGCGCTGCGCGGGCCGAGTTGGAAGAACCACTCGCTGAGGACGATCAGTACGGTGCCGTCGGCCAGCAACAGGTCTTGTAACGCCTGCTCGATGCTCTCGCCGGGGCTGATGTCCCAACGCTGCATCGCCACCTGGTGGCCGTGCCGTTCCAGCCGGCTCGCGATCCACGCCGCCCACGCCCGGTTGTAGCCCGCGTAGCTGATCGTCACGGGCCCCCGCCCGGCAGTTGTCGCAGCGGTGTTCCGCCCTCCGGCCATAGCGACCGACTCCCTCGTACGTGCGTAGTGTCTGACAGCCCGACAGGTGACCCTGCGGCAGAAACTACACCGAATGTTCCCCCGTCGGCCTGCCGTCGACGCTGTGACGCGGCCACTCGTCCACGTTCGCGTTGGTGCGGCGCCAGATCATCCGGGCGGTCTCGGTGTACGCCACCGCACGCGCGAGGTGCCCGTCCGGCGGGGTACGTTTCTTCAACCGAGTGTGATGCGCGGACATGGCCTTGACCAGGGTGCGTCCGTGCGTGGTGAGCGCCCGGGAGCCGAGGAGTTGGGGCAGCGCCACCTCGACCTGCTGGCGGCAGCGGCAGTGCTCGGCCCAGGCCCTGTCCCGGACGGCGAACGCGGCGGCCGACAGCGCCACCGCCAGGTGGAAGTCGGCCAGCGCGAGGTGCGCGTAGGCGCCTTGCAGCAGCCCGTCGAAGGGCCGGGCGTCGCGCCGCCAGGGCGCCCAGTATCCGGGGGTGGAGTCGGCGGTGTGCAGCGCGGTGAGGTGGGAGACGGCGAGCAGTTTGGTGTGCTGGAGTTCGTGCACCACGGTGGTGGCCAACTCCAGGCCGGTGCGCGGGGTGCTGCACAGCACCGCTCCGAACGCCTCGCCGCGGGTCGCGCTGCACTGGGCGCTGGGCAGGTCGGCCAGTGGCACGAAGCACTCCAGCAGCGCCTCGGCCTCCTGCGCGCGGATGCCGCCGCCGAGCCGCAGCCACTGCTGGGCGTCGTGCCAGTTGGCGCGCCAGGGCGTGTACTGGCCGATGTCGAGCGGGTCGGCGGCGGGCAGGCCGAGCGGGGAGGAGCAGTTCTCCTCGTCGCGGTAGGGGTCGGTGTCGTCGATGAGGACGGGGCGGCCGGCGCCGGCGCGGATCGTCCGCAGCGGCTGCCAGTCGGCGGCGGCCGAACGCCACACGCCGTCCGGGCCGCGGCGGACCTCGACGGTGCGGGGTCCGGGTCCGGCGACGACCGCGGGCGCATGTGCGGTGCGTGTCGCGAGGCCGGCCGGCGCGCCCTGTACCTGGCCGTCGGCCGGGTACACCCGAAACCGCAGCCGGCCGTTGTCGCCGTCGACGGTGACCCGGTCCGGGCGGCCGGGCAGCCGGTAGCCGCCGACCGTCGGTAGCGTCACCATGCCGTTGCGGACCGGGAGTTCGGTACTGAAGCGCAGTCCGGCGCGGGCCGCCGCCGCGGCGGCCAGCGCGGCGAGGTGCGGCAACTCCTCGACGGCGCGGTGCGCCTGCCCGGGCCGGGTCAACGCGCGTAGGCAGCGCTCCGCCCAGGCGCCGGTATGCGGGTACTGCACGACCTGGCGGGTGGCGGCGCAGTCCGCGCGGTCGGCGGCCTCCAGCAGCCTCCAGTCGCGCAGCACGCGGTCGGCGGTGCCGTCCGGCAGGGTACCGGCGGGCGCGTTCGCGACCGCCTCCAGCAGGGCACGCAAGGTCAGCAACCGGCGTGCGTGCTGGTGCGAGACGAGCAGGGCCAGTAGCCGGGGTGTGCTGCCGGTGCTGCCGAGTACGGGCAGCATCTCGTCGGGAAGTGCGCTGTCGGCGGGGGCAGCTGTGGGGGTGGTGGTGCCGAGCGGGTTCACCGGATGATCTCCCGGGTCGTGTGGCGGCCGAATCCGGTGTCGGCCGCCTGGGTGAGTCGGTGGGCGGTGTGGCGGACGAGGTGGGCGAGGTCGGCGCAGTACACCGACGGGTTGCGGAAGCCGGCGCCGGCCCGGTAGCGGTGCGCGTAGTGGCCGCCGCCGCAGACCGTGACCAGGGCGCAGGCCCGGCAGGTGGCGCCGAGCGCGGCGAGGCCGGCCTGGCGGGCGGCGATGCCGGGGGGGGCGAGGGCGTCGGCGAAGCTGTTGCGGAAGACGTCGAGGCCGGTGGCGGCGGCGCCCTCGTAGGCGGACTTGAGCGAGTCGACCTGCTCGATGCCGCCGTCGGTCTCCACCACGACGGCGGCGAACGGTTGGAGGCCGAGCCGCTCGATCGCGGCGGGCACGCCCAGCAGCAGCGCCACGCACTCCTCGAACAGCCTTATCCGGGTGCGGCGTTCGGGTGCGTCCCACCATCGGTCGAAGACGGTGGTCAGCCAACGGCCGTAGGGCGCCGGGTCGTCGGCCGGTGCGGGCAGGCCGGGCGGCGGGCTGGTCCAGTTGCCGTGCGGCAGCAGCAGGTCGATCGCGGGCGGGTGGAAGGCCAGCAGCGATTCGTAGACCTCGACCGGGTCGTGCCGCAGGTCGACCACGCACAGCACCCCGCCGTACGCCTCGGGCGCGTGGGCGGCGAGCAGCCGCAGGCCCGCGGCGGCGGCCGGCCAAGCGGGGCGGCCGGCGTGGTCCACGCGCTCGCGGTTGTGGCCGGGCCGGCCGCCGTCGAGGCTGACGCCGATCCGCAGTCCGGCGTCGGCGAGCGTGCGGACGTTCTCGCGGGTGAGCAGGGTCGCGTTGGTCTGCACGCTGGCGTGCACGGTGCAGCCGGCCGGGAGCGCGGTACGGATCAAGTCGAGGTCCGCGGCGAGGCGTTCGGCCCCGGCGAGCAGCGGTTCGCCGCCGTGGAAGACCACGGAGACGTCGGTCAGGCGGTGCGCGGCGGCGTGTTCCGCGATACGGGCGGCGGTGCGCGCGGTCACCTCGTCCGCGGGGGCCCGGGGGCGGTCGCGCCAGGTGTGGTCGGGGCCCGCGTACAGGTAGCAGTAGGTGCAGGCGAGGTTGCACCGGCTGTGCGTCTTGAGGATGAACTGCCGTATCGGGTACGGCGGTTCGGGGGCGGACCCGGGCGCGGGCACGGACGCCGGTACGGGCGCGGGTGTGGCCGCAGGCACGAGCGCCGGTACGGACGCGGGCGCCGGTATGGGCACGGGCGCGGGCGTGGCCGCAGGCACGGGCGCGGGCGTGGCCGCAGGCACGGGCGCCGATGTGGGCGTGGTCTTGGGCCCGGGTGCGGTTCCTGGTCGGCCGGTGGCGGGTGCGGCGGCGACCGGGCCGGGCCGCCGGGGTGCCCCGGCAGTGTGCCGCACGTCATCACCTCCCCCGGGCGTGGGCCATCGAGGGGCTTCCCGCCGGCCCTCGCGGTTGTTCCCGCCAGGCGCCGGGCAGCAAACACCCGGGCGGGGATTTGGCCGTATCCCTTCCGGGGCGCGGCCAAAAGCAGGCCGGCGCGCGGCGGCGCTCACGGAGTGTCGTTGTCGAACCCCCACAACGCCTCGCTGCCCGGCGCGGCAACCCGCTCCCGCAAATCGCTGACCAGTGCCGACAGTACCGGGTGCCGTACCGTCCGCAGCGACTCCAGGTCCATGCCGAGCAGGTCGATCCCGGCCTCGCGCAGCGCCGGGTCGGTGTACGCCTCCGCGCCGCCGTAGGGTCGTTCCTCCATCGCGCGCCTCCCAAACCGTCGGGTCGTCCCGCTGTACCCAAGTCCCCACTGGCACGCTGTACTTGCGCCCCTCCGTGCCAACACCTGTCAGGTCCATGGTGCCCTGCCAGGTGTGCGGCTGTCGCCTCCGTTGCCGCACCGACTGCCCCGATCGCCCCGATCGCCCCACGGATCAAGGCAGTTGCACGGTCGTACCGAAGGCACGCCGGTCACCTGGGCGTCAACGGGTCAGCGCGGCAAGGCGCGCACCCGTATCCCGGCCCTCCTCGCCGCCGTCGTCGGGGAGTTGGCGCCACTGGCGCAGGGCCGCGCGGTAGGCGTCCGCGGCGGCCAGCGGCCGGCGGGCCGTCTCGTACGCGTCGCCCCGCCAGTGGTGCGCTTTGGCCGCCAACCGCACCATGGGCTCGGGTTCGGCGGAGCCACGGGCGGCGTCCGCGGCCGCGGCGGCCGCCTTGCGGTAGGCGTCCGCGGCCTGGTCGAGCCGCTCCGGCCGCCGCGAGTGGTTGGGCACCAGGCGGTGCGACTCGCCCAGTTCGAACCATATCCGCGCGGCCAGATCCGCCCCGTCGGCGCCCTGCGCGGCCAGGCCGAGCACCTGCTCGGCCTCGCGCAGGTCCACCAGTTCCTGCTCGGCCCGGTAGCGCAGTATCAACGCGCGCCCCAGCATCAGCAGTCGCTCCGGCTGCTTCGGATCGGACTCGGGCGTCTCCATCCGGCAGTCGCGCAGCACCAGCACCGCCCGGTTGACGAACGTCCAGCCGCCGGGCAGCTCCGACCTGGCCAGCAGCGCCGCGCCCCACTCGGCCACCAGGTCGGGGTACTCCGTCCGGTCCCGCGGGGTGAGCCGGCACGCCTCCTTGAACCGGTCCGCCGCCTCCTCCAGTTCACCGGGCCGGCCGCCCTCGGCGTGCCTGGCCACCCTGATCCGACCGGCCCGGGCCAGGATCGCGGCCCGCTGGAGCCGGTCACGGGTCTCGGCGAGGGCGCGGTCCACCAGTTGCTGCGCCTCCACCAGCCGTCCGCCGGCCAGGAGTTCGGCGTCCACCAGGCAGAGGGTCGCGGCGGTCACGGCCTCCGGTGCGGCCTCCTCGCGGCGCAGCGCGGTCAGCGCGCCGGCGTACGAACGCGCGGCCTGCTGGGCGTAGGTCTGCCGGCGCTCCCGGCTGCCGGCGGCGGCGGCCAGCCGCAGCAGCGCGCGGCCGTGGGCGAGCGAGAGTTCGCTGGGGCGGGAGCGCTGCGGCGGCCACGAGTCGGCGACCGCCTCCAGCGTCCCGACCGTCTCCTGGAGCAGTACCGCGTCACCGCTGATCACCCACTGCTCCTCCAGCACCGCGACCCGCTCCAGGGTGGCGTCGAGCAGCTTCGCGGAGTCCAGGCCGGGCGCCGCGCACACGGCGGTGAACTCCCGGTCGGCGCGCTGGAGCAGTTCGAGCGCGCCGCGGTTGTCGCCGGTGGCGGCGCGTTCCTGGGCGGTGGCCTGGAGCACCCGGGCGCGCACCGCGCGGGCCGGCAGGGAGGAGTGGTGGGCGGCGGCGGTCTCGGCCGCCTCGCGGGCCTCGTCCAGCAGGTCGGAGCTGCCGCGCAGCCGCCACAACCGCAGGAGTTGCTGGGCCAGTTCGGTCCACAGCTCCGGGTCGAGGCCGCGCACCCGCTCCTCTGCGGCGGCCCGGCGCAGCAGCGCCACCGCGTCCAGCAGGTTCTGCACCATGCCCTCGGCGGTGAACCGGTCCGCGAGGTCCCGGGCCCGCTGCACCACCGTGGAGGACTGCACCGCCTCGTACGCGGCGGGGTACGGGCTGGGCGCGCTGCCGTCGTCGGGCAGCGGCATGAAGCGCTCCAGCACCCGCGCGGCGACCTCCGCGAACGGCTGCCGCGACTCCGCGATGGTGCCGTCCTCGCCGCCCCGGCCGCCGCCGGACCCACCGCCCTCGGGCGCGAAGCCGCGGGCGGCCTGCTGGACGGCGGAGCGCACCGCGGCGTCGGCGGTCGGGTCGCCGGGGCCCTCGGCGAGCTGGGTGATGGCCAGGGCCGGGAAGTTGGGGCCGGACTTGCCGAACCGCTGCTCGACGTACTCCGAGCAGTGCTTGAGCACCAGGCGCGCCTCGTCCACGCCGAGCGGGCCGAGCAGCGCGTCGCGTACGCCGGGCGCGAAGTGGTACCACCGCTGGTCGTCGCCGCTCTTGCGCACCACGAGGCCGCTGAGCAGCACCTCGGCCAGCTCGGCCGGGCCGGAGTCGGGCAGCATCGTGCGCTGCACGAGCTGTATCACCGGCAGGAACAGCGGGGCCGCGGCGAGGTAGACCGCGAGTTGGGCGGCGGCGGGCGACGCGGCCGCGCGGAACCGGCGGACCAGCGCGGGCACCGGCACCATCGCCCGGCGCGGCCGCACCCGGACCGCGGGCTGGTCGGCGCGCACCCAGCCGACGGCGGCGGGCACCTCGCCCGCGCCCATCCCGGCCAGCAGCCGCGCCCACGCGCCCAACGCCGCGGCGGTGGGCGGCAGTACGGGCACCGGCAGCGCCTCGGGCGCGGCGGGCACCCCGGTCGCGCCGGGTGAGAACCGCAGCGGCGAGGAGAGCAGCATCCCCTCGGAGCGGTGCAGCACCCCGTAGGAGACGGGCAGCAGGGTGCGGCTCCACAGCCGGGCGGGCAGCGGCTGGAGCACGCCGACCGGGCCGTGCCGGCTCAGCCGGTGCAGCAGCCGGTGGGCCTGTCCCGACCGCCACAGCGGGCCGGCACAGTCGCTGACCATGAGGGTGATCCGGCGGCCGGTGGGGTCGCTGAGCTGCTCGGCGGAGCGCAGGCCGACCGGTTCGGGGTCGAAACGGCTGCTCACGCCGAGCGTGTCGTCGGGGGTGGCGTGCAGATAGCGGACGTGCACCTCGTGGAACGCGCCGAGGCGTTCGAAGACGCCGGCCAGCTCGCGCAGCATCCGCTCCCAGACGAACATCGAGGAGGAGGTGTCCATGAGCAGTTGCATCGCGGCGTCGCCGTGCGAGGCAGAGCGGAAGACCGGCATCAGTAACCCGCCCGCGCGGGCGGCGCGTTCGGCGGTGGCGGCCTCGTCCAGCTCCTCGCGCAGCGGGCGGGCCGGGCTGCGGTAGCGCTGCAACGGGCGCAGGGCCGACTGGAGTTCGAGCAGCTGGGGCAGGGTGCCCGCCTCCGGGACGGCCACCCCGAGCGCGGCCCCGGCGGGCGTGGGCCCGACCTGGCCGGGGATGCCCTCACCGGGGAAGAGGCTGATCACGCGCTCTTCCGGGGGGACTTGGACCGATGGCGGCTGGGCCGGGGGGACCAGGCGGGTGCCGGCGCCGTCGGTGCCGTCGGGGCGGTGCGCGCGCGGGTAGTCCACGCCCGCCCCGGCGCCGCCGCCGTGCGGGCCGGCCAGGGTCTCCGGGTCGGGCCGGGCGGTCGGGCGCGACCAGCGGGCCAGCCACAGGGCGTCGGCGATCTCGGCGGGGTCGGGGTCGAGCCCGGCCCGGCTGATCGCGCTGACCACCCGGGTCAGCGGGTCCGGGGCACGCTCGGCAGCGCGGCCACCGTCGTCGGTGCCGCCGCCCTGGCCGCTGTCGGGGAGCCGCTCGGGGATGTTCCCGGGGCTGTGCTCGGGGCTGTTCTCCAGGCCACCGTCCGGGCTGCTCTCCCGGCTACCGGCCGCGCCGCCGCTCAGCGCGCTCCGCGCCGTCAGGTCGTCGTCGGCGTGGTCGTCGTCGGGGTGCCGTCCGTGGCCCATCTCGGCCATGATCGCCTCACCTTGGCCTGTCGAGCCGCTGGATGAGCATGTCCGCGAGCCGGGCGCGGGAGGGTGGCGCCGCGTGATGGGTGAGGTATATCGCGTTCAACAGCTGGTCGGTGGCGAGCAGTTCGCTGCGCGAGCGCTCCAGGAAGCGCTGCACCAGGTCGTCGCCGACGGTCGCGGCCTCGTCGCCGAGGTGGGCGCGCACCACCGTCGACAACCGTTCGTGGTCGGGCCGGCCCAGCTCCAGGTGGATACAGCGGCGCAGCAGCGGCGGCGGGAAGTCCCGCTCCCCGTTGCTGGTCAGGATCACGAACGGGAAGGCCCGGCAGCGCACCCGGCCCTCGCGCAGCGTGACGCGGGTGCCGTCGTCGGTCAACACGTCGACCTGCGGCTCGCGTTCGGCCAGTCGCTCCAGCTCCGGGATGCCGAACTCGCCCTCCTCCAAGACGTTCAGCAGGTCGTTGGGCAGGTCGATGTCGCTCTTGTCCAGCTCGTCGACGAGCAGCACCCGGGGCTGCGCGGTGGGCAGCAGCGCGGTGCCCAGCGGGCCGAGCCGGATGTAGCTGCCGATGCCGCCGGGCGGCACGTTGCCGGAGTTCGCGGCGATCTGGGTGTCCTGGAGCCGGGCGATCGCGTCGTACCGGTACAGGCCGTCCTGCAATGTGCTGCGGCTGACGATCGGCCAGTGCAGCACCCGTCCCAGGCCCAGTTCGTACGCGACCGCGTGCGCGAGCGTGCTCTTGCCGGCCCCGGGGCTGCCGGTGACCAGCAGCGGACGGCGCAGGTAGAGCGCCGCGTTGACCATCTCCAGCTCCTCGGGGCTGGGGCGGTGCATCTCGGCCATGTGCCGGTACGCGCCCAGCCGCCGGGCCGAGGAGCTGTCCCGGCCCGGCCCGCTGCCGACCAGCGGGCCGCCGTCGAAGTCCCGCCAGGGCGGCGGCTCCGGCAGCCGGTCCATGCCGGTGTGGGGTTCGCCGGTGCCGCGGTAGATGAGCCATTCGCCGGGCGCGCCGGACTCGGTCACGTCACTCATCTCGGTACCCCCGTCGATCCCGGGTGTCGGTGTTCGTCATGGAGTCTCCAGCAGCTCGTCGGTTCCTGGAAGGGGTCGGGTGGGATCGTCGTAAAGCAGCGCGAGGCCGCCCGACCAGAACATTTCCGGCACACCTTTGGCGACGGCGGCGCGCAGGACCGCAAGTTGGGCGGGCAGCCCGGCGGCCGTGCGGGCGGCGTGGACGGTTTGCGGCACACCGCGGTGGAGGTCCGAACAGATCCGCTTGGGCTCGATCGGGTCGCGCCGCCACAGCGCCACCGAGTAGCCGCACCGCAGCAGCCGGTGCAGCACCTCGGGGGATGCGGCGCCGCTGCGGCACAGCACGGGCAGCATCTCCCTCGGCCGGGCGCGCAGTTCGGCGTCCTCCGGGAGCGACCGCTGCTGCGAGTCGAGGCAGTCGAGCACTTCGACACCGGGTTGCAGGCGGTGCAGGGCCTGCCAGCGGCTGAGCCGCTCCTCGGCGACGGCCGGGTCGGTGTCCGGCGGCGGGTCGGTACGGCGCACCACCACCGGGCGGACCGCGCCGAGCGTGCCGCCGTCCGGATCGAGCCGCCAGGTGTCGGCGGCGAAGGCCATCAGCGAACCGGGCACGGCCAGTTGGAGGGCGGCGACATAGCCGGGCTCGTCGCAGCGGCGGAACGCCTCGGCGAGCGGCGCGGCCAGCCGCGCGGGCAGGTCGGCGACCGCGGTGCCGCGGAAGTCCTCGTGCACGCAGTCGACTTCACCGCTCTCCGGGGACACCGTGACCCGCCAGTCGAAGCGGTCCGGCTCCCAGCCGCGCGGGATGATCTCCAACTGGGCCTCGCCGCGGGCCCGCAGACCCGGCTCCGGGCCCGCCTGCGGCGGCACCTGGGCGCCGCGCACCCGCAGCCGCGACGTCCGCTCTCCTATCAGCGAGTTGCGGAAGAGCATGCTCAGGCCCTGGTCGGCCGCGGTGGACTGGGCCCACTCCCACAGCTCCCGCTCGTCGGACTCTTGGGCGGGCTGCTGGCGTTCGGCGGTGGCCGCGAGCATCGCGTATCGCAGCACCGCCTCCAGTTCGGAGCCGCGCCGCAGGTCGTACAGCAGGCCGAGGCCGTCACGCCAGGCGCGCGGGGCCACCGCGAAGCCCTGGCCGGCGCCGCCACGCACCTCGGTGACGAGGTCGCCGAGCGCGCGGGCGCCGGAGGGCGGCGGGAGTTGGGCGAGCAGGCCGAGCAGCGTGGTGCGGCGGCCGGGGGTCAGCGCGCGGCCGGCGGCGGCGCCGATCTCGCTGTGCGCCTCCGTCCAGCCGTAGAAGTCCCGGTTGAGCAGGAACTTGTGGCGGTCGGCGTGGTAGAGGTCATGGGCGGTCATCACCCGGTGGTACAGGTCGTCCGCGGGGTTCTCGGCGGTCGGCAGCAGGCGTAACTGCTGGATGCTGACGGCGAGTCCGCCGTCCCGCTCGGCGCGGCGGGCCTGCAGCACGCCGATCACCTCGCCGCGCACCAGGTCCACCACGGGCCCGCCGGACAGGCCCTGCGGCATCTCGTCGTCGTTGCTCAGCCGGAGTAACCCGCCGCCGCCGACGCCGAGTTGGCCGCTGATCACGCAGCGGCCGCTGTACTGCATGAGGACGCCGCCGAGCGGCAGCCAGCCGAAGTACGCGACCGGGTTGGTGGTGTAGCCCTTGGCGGTGCGCTCGGTGAGCCACACGCAGGGGTGTTCGAGCGGGTCGACCAGGCGGACCAGGGCCAGATCGGGGGCCGCCCAGCCGGTGGGGCCGCGGCTCGCGCCGCCGAACCCGGACCCGCCGCCGAAGCCGGCGTCCTGGCCCTGGCTCTGACCGGGGATGCCGGCGGCGGCCGGGCCGGACGGCTGGGCCCACTCGACGACGCCCGCGAGGAGCTGGTCGCGGTAGCCGACGCGCACTTCCTTGCGCGGCGCGCCCACGAGTGTCACCTCCCCTTCGGCCCTCGCAACGTGGGCGCAGGTGAGCACCCAGTTGGGCGCGACGAAGAAGCCACTGCCCAGGAGAGGATTCCCGGCCTCCGCGCCGTGAATGCGTACGGTGGCCTCCTCGGCGAGCGGGACCAGGATCTCGGCAGCCTGGGCAAGCTGCTCCGATGCGCCCCCGGACGTCACCGTGCGCCCCTTGCCCCGCCATCGGCGCACACGGCGGCGCGGACGGCGGTCCCTACGGTCCGGACGAGGACGGGTGCGGCGGGGCGGGCGCCGACGGGCGGCGCTCCCGCGAGGCCGCCATGGCGCGACGGCGCGCGGCGGGCGGCGTGAGTCCGCACAAGGGCGCGGGGCCGTACGAAGGCGCGGGGCCGTACGAAGGCGCCGGCGGCCCGGGGCCGCGGGAAGGCGCGGGTAGCACCGTTCCGTACGAAGGCGCGGGCGGCGCGGCTCCGTACGAGGGCGCGCGCTGCGCCGCATGCCGCGGCCTTCTGGCCGGTTGCCGACGTCCGCACGCGCACATTCCCCCCATTGCCGGGTAGTGCTAGGAAGGCTATCGCCCGCCCGACCTGCATGGGGGCCTTCCCGGACACTGCCTATCCTTGACGGTGTGCGGGCCTCGCGGGCCGCCGGCCTCGCGGCCCGCCCCGGGTGGCACGCAAGCCCTGCGCATCCCGCGTTTTTCCTGCCCGTCCGTCGCCCGTCCCACCCCTGTTCCGGAGCAGATCTTGTATTTCACCGACCGCGGTATCGAGGAGCTGTCCGACCGGCGCGGCGAGGAGGAGGTGAGCTTCGACTGGCTGGCCGACCGGCTGCGGGAGTTCGTCGACCTCAACCCCGAGTTCGAGGTCCCGGTCGAGCGGCTGGCCACCTGGCTGGCCCGGCTCGACGACGAGGACGACGACGAGTAGCCGCAGGGCCGCCCGCGCCTCCTTCCGGGAACCCCCTCCTTCCGGGAACCCGGCCACCGCCCCGGTGCCGGTTTCCCGGAACAACCGCTTGACTTGCGCAGCACGCGATATATCGTGTCTCTCAGAAGACGCGATATGTTGCGTTGGCCGGCACCCGAGGAGTGGCAGATGAGCGGCACGTCGGAGCGGCACGTCGCCGAACCGGAAAAGTTCGTCTTCGACGAGCGGATCGACACCCTGAAGGTCCGGATCGTCAACGGTGCGATCAACGTGGTCGGCACCGACGACGGCCCGGCCCGGGTGGAGATCACCGAGCTGGAGGGCCCGCCGCTGAAGGTCCGGCTGAAGGACGGCACCCTCAGCGTCGGCTACGACGACCTGGAGTGGAGCGGCTTCGCGAAGTGGTGGGACCGCAAGGGCTGGAACCGCCGCGCGGAGATCTCGCTCGCGGTGCCGCAGCACACCAAGGTCGAGGTCGGCGTGGTCGGCGCCAACGCGGTGGTCTCCGGGATCAGCGGCACCACCTCGCTCCAGGGGGTCAACGGCGACGCCACGCTGGTCGGCCTGCGCGGCCCGGTGAAGGCACACACCGTCGGCGGCAACGTCGAGGCGCAGTCGCTCTCCGGCGACCTGAAGTTCAGCACCGTCTCCGGCAACCTGACCGTGGTCGACGGCACCGGCAGCGAGATCCGGGCGGACTCGGTGAGCGGCAACATGGTGCTCGACCTGGACCCGTCGGCCGGTGGCCAGGTACGGCTGACCACGGTCTCCGGCGAGATCGCGCTACGCATCCCCGAACCGGGTGACGCCGAGGTCGACGCCAACACCACCAGCGGCAACGTCTTCTGCGCCTTCGACGAACTGCGCGTCTCCGGAAGCTGGGGCGCCAAGCGGATCACCGGCATCATCGGCCGCGGCACCGCACGACTCAAGGCCACCACGGTGTCCGGGTCGCTGACGCTGCTGCGCCGCCCGCCATTGGACGACCCGGCGAGCACGGCGGGACCGTCCGGCTCCGGCGGGCCGGGCGACGCGAGCGGCGACGCCACCTCGCTGCGGAAGGACGTCTGACATGGCACCCGTCTTCGCCCACGGCCGGCTGCGGCTGTACCTGCTCAAGCTGCTCGACGAGTCCCCGCGGCACGGCTACGAGGTGATCCGCCTGCTGGAGGAGCGCTTCCAGGGCCTGTACGCGCCTTCCGCGGGCACCGTCTACCCCCGGCTCGCCAAGCTGGAGCAGGAGGGCCTGGTCACCCACTCCACCGAGGGCGGCCGCAAGGTCTACGCCCTGACCGCCGACGGCCGGGCCGAACTCGCCTCCCGCGCCGACGAGATCGCCGGTCTGGAGGCCGAGATCCGCGAGTCGGTCTCCTCGCTGGCCGCCGAGATCCGCGAGGACGTCCGGGGCGCCGCGGGGGACCTGCGCCGGGAGGTCCGCGCCGCCGCCCAGCAGGCCCACACCAAGCCCGACGACCACAGCGGCCCGGGCCGGTACGGACTGGGCGACGCGCAGCGGCAGTGGAAGGAGCAGACCAAGCGGGCGAAGGAGGAGAGCCGCCGGGCCAAGGAGGAGGCGCGCGACGCCCGCCGCCAGGCCAAGGCCGCCCGCGAGGCCGCGCGCGACGCGATGGACACCGCGCGGGACGAGATGCAGCGGATCGCCCGGCAGGTGCAGGAGCAGGTGCAGTCGCACACCACGGGCGGCGACTGGCAGAGCGGGCTGCGCGAGGGCCTGGCCGAACTCACCCGCGAGCTGGGCCAGTTCGGCCAGCCGC
>NZ_JACEGK010000135.1:0-15735 GCF_056859195.1 Streptomyces sp. NH27 | reverse complement strand
GCCCGTGCTGCCCGCGCCGGCACCGCTGCTCGTGGCCCACCGCACCACCCGCCGCGGCCGGTGCGGCGTCACCGTCGGCGCCAACGGCGCCGCGCCCGCGTCCGTACCATCGCCGCCCGCCCAACCGGCGTACCCGTATGCGTATCCGCATCCGTATCCGTCCGGGATGCGCGGCTCGTCCCAGGGGTACGACGGGTCCTGCCGCCGCAGCCGGGCGCGGCGTTCGAAGCGGTGCAGGGTCAGCACGATCCGGCCGAAGAACAGCCCGGCCGCCACGAGCACCGCGGCGCTGACGCAGTCGTCGCGGGCCGAGCCGTGTACCGCGCCCGCCATCACCGGGGTGGTCACGACGAGGAAGCCGGCCACGCCGAGCGCCGCGGCGGTGACCACCGCGTACATCGCCTCGACGGAGGCCGCGTCGCGTTCCGCCTGGGTACGGCGCCCCGTCACGCCCCGGCCGCCCGTGCCCGTCCCGCTCATGTCCACCGCCTCCAGCACTCGCGTCCGCCGCGTCATGGCCCCCTGCTGCCGTGACCGGAACGGCCCGCCGAACCGTGCGGGCCGTTCCGGCCATGGCACTGGACGCCGTACGGTACAGCCACGTTCCCCCGTACCCGCCCGGAATGTACGGCAATTGACGCGATGGTGCCCGGCAGCGGGGCCGAACACGCGGACCGGCCCCGCACGTTCCCTCCTCGCGCGGGGCCGGTCGGTCGTCGGGGCGGCCGGGACGGTGTGGCTCAGTCGCGCGCGGCCACGCGGCCGTCGCGGACGTCCTGCTCGATGCCGTTGGCGCCGTCCGTACCGTCGATGGCGGTACCGGCCGTACGCGTCGCCTCCGTGTCCGAGGAGGCGACGAGGATGCCGTAGGAGGGACGGCGGCGGCGCAGCCCCGAGAGGGTGAGCAGCAGGCCGGCGAAGCCGACCCCGGTGACGACCCACAGGCCGGGCCGGTAGCTGTCGAGGGTGGCCTGCGGGCTCGCGGCGTGGCCGCCGGCGCTGGAGGTGACCACGGCCGTGACGACGGCGAGGAAGATCGCGCCGCCGACCTGGAAGGACGTGTTCAGCAGCCCGGAGACCATGCCCTGCTCCTCGTCACGCACGCCGTTGGTGGCCTGGATGTTCAGCGACGGGAAGGCGGCGGCGAAGGCGGCGCCGAGCAGCAGCATCGAGGGCAGGATGACGGTCGCGTAGTTGGGGTGCAGGCCGATCCGCAGGAAGAGGACGTAGCCGACGACCAGCGAGGTGAAGCCGGCCGCGATCACGCGCGGGGTGCCGAAGCGGTCGACGACCGGCCCCATCCGGGTGGACAGGATCGCGACGAGCGCGCCCGCGGGCAGGAAGGCGAGCGCGGTGTGCATGGCGCTGTAGCCGAGGACGTTCTGGAAGTACTGCGTGACCAGGAACTGGAAGGCGACGTAGGACCCGAAGAAGGTGGCGGCGCCGAGGTTGGCGCGGACCTGGCCGGAGTCGCGGAGCACCCCGAGCCGGACCAGCGGGTGGGACGAGCGCTGCTCGATGGCGGTGAAGGCGGCCAGCAGGACCGCGACGGCGGCGAAGGAGCCGAGCGTGCGGGCCGAGGCCCATCCGACGGACGACGCCGAGACCACGGTGAACACCAGCAGCAGCATCGCGCCGGCGCCGGTGATCGCGCCCGGCAGGTCGAAGCCCCGGCCGTCGGCCTTCTCACGCGGCATCTTCGGGATCAGCTTCAGCCCGGCGATGAGGGCGACCACCGCGACGGGCGCGGGCAGCAGCATCGTCCAGCGCCAGCCGGCCTCGGTGAGGAAGCCGGAGAGCACCAGGCCCATGGAGAAGCCGGTGGCGCCGCAGCTGGAGTAGATGGTCAGCGCCTTGTTGCGGACCGGGCCCTCGGCGAAGGTCGTGGTGATGATGGACAGGCCCGCGGGCGCGGTGAAGGCGGCACTGAGGCCCTTGATGAACCGGGTGGCGATCAGCAGTTCGCCGGAGTCGACCAGGCCGCCGAGGAGCGAGGCCACCGCGAAGACCCCGAGTGCGATCAGGAAGACGCGGCGCCGGCCGAGCAGGTCGGCCGCGCGGCCGCCGAGGAGCAGCAGGCCGCCGTAGCCGAGGATGTAGCCGCTGACGACCCATTGCAGCGAGGACGTGGACAGGTGCAGGTCGCCGCCGATCGAGGGCAGCGCCACGCCGACCATCGAGACGTCGAGGGCGTCGAGGAAGAGCGCGGCGCACAGCACGAGGAGGGTGCCCCACTGGAGGGTGCTCCATCGCTCGTCGGAGCGGGGGACGGTAGGGGACGGGACTGACGGAGAGGTCATGCGGAACAGAGTACATGCACGCGCATCAAGTGCAAGCGCATTTAAGGCCCGTGCATAGTGGTCCGTTTTCTGCTAGCGTGGCGTCATGACCGGCGACAAGGGTGAGCGCGCGCTCGTGCAGGAATGGCGGGACATCCTGGCCGTTCACGCCCGTACTGCTTGCGAGATCGACCGCGAGCTGCATCAGTACGGACTCGGCGCCAGCGACTTCGAGGTGCTGGACGTCCTGATCGGCGACGACGCGGAGGACGGCTGCACCTTCCGCGTGCAGGAGCTCGCCGACCGCGTCCACCTCAGCCAGAGCGCGCTGTCCCGGCTGGTGGCCCGCCTGGAGAAGGAGGGCCTGGTCGACCGCGGCATCTGCAGCGAGGACCGGCGCGGGGTGCGGGTCGCCATCACCGAGGCCGGCCGCAGCCGCTACGAGCAGGCCCGCCCGTGCCACCGCGCGGTGCTGGAGCGGATGCTCGTCAAGTCCTGAGCCGGCGGGGCGGCTGGGCGCCGGCCGACGCCGCGGCCCCTCGCACTTCGGCGAGCGCCGCTTCCCTCCGGCGGAGGGACCCTTGAGCTGCGCTTACGCGGGTCGGTTGGTGTCGTGGCGGGCCCAGTCGCCGCGCGCTTCGATGAGTGCGTGTCGTACGTGGGTGTCCAGCACCTCGGCGTGAGCCCGGAATGCCGCGGCCAGTTCGGTGATGCCTTCCGGTCCGAGGGCTTCCATGCGGTAGTCGTCGACGAGGCGGAAGTTGAAGACGGGGATGCGTAGTTCGGGTTCGGTGGCGTAGGGGTCGCAGTCGATGCTGCCGCTGAAGACCGGCACCGGGTCGGTGTCGTGGCCCGGCTCGTCGGAGCCGTCGGGTGTACGCAGGGGCAAGGCGTGGCCGCAGACGTCCTGGTGGTGGTTGATGTCGCTGAGCGCGATGCCGAGCCGGTCGACGGGGAGTTGGTGCTCGCTGGGGTCGTCGGTGGCCCACGGCGGGAGGTGGCCGCTGATGCTGAATCCGGTGTCGGTGGTGATGGTCCAGGTGCGGCCGCTTGCGGACGACGCGAGGGACGGTTGGTCGGTGGTGGCGGCGAACGTACGATTGTCGGCCGCTGGGGTGATGGGCACGTGGCGTTCCTTGTCTACGGAAGTCCAATGAGGCTCGGCGGAGTCAGGCGGCCGGGTCGTTGAGGTCGATGACGGTGAAGTCCGCCAGCCGCATGATCAGTTGGTAGGCGCGGACCCAAGGCATGCGGGGGTCGCCGAAGGCGATCGGCGCGTCCTCGGCGACCTTCGGGCCGTCGGGCGTGGGGGCGTAGAGGACGCCGTTGACACCGCTGGGGGCGAAGGAGTGGACCCGGACTGCGGCGAATCGGCCGCGCAAGTGAGGGCAGGCGCGGACGGATCGATGGGCGCAAGGACGGCAGACCGGCGGGTGCGCGGTGTCCTCCTCACCGAGGAGGAGTTGGTCGGGGCGGGCGTCGATGAGCCACAGCACGCCGGCGGCCGTACGGTCGGCGGGTCCGCCGCAGATCTGGCAGCGCAGCCCGGCCATGCACAGGCGTTGCCGCAGGCCGTGAACCGCCCCGAACTTCGGTGTGCCCAAGCCGGGTTGTGACGGCGTCCGGGTCCACAGCACGCCCCGCTCGTCCCGGTCGAAGGACCGCTCGTCCGCATACCTGATCCCACGCCCGTCGCGCCGCATGGCGATCGGCATGGCCCCGTCCCGCTCCCCGCTCCAGCGCGCCACGAACGGCACCAAGTCCGCCCGCGGGTCCGGGGCGTGCCGTGCACGGCGATCTGCCTTCGCCGCACCGGCCGCGATCCACCCGTCCGCGGTCGTACTCATCGCTTCGCTCCTGCAGAAGTGGCCCGGTTCGGCTGGACCGTGCGAGGGAAACCGGGCCTCTGGCGAAAAACGGTGTCGGCCAACAGCTCCAGGTCCCCGAACCGCTCCGGCGCCAGTAGCACACCCCACCCGCGTACCGCCTGCACCACCACCCGTCTCGCTGCCACTATCTCCGCCACCTCCGGTTGCACCAGGGGCGTCGATGAAGCGCCAAGGCACCAAGCCCCGAACACGGTTTTCGGGACGCCCACTTGTGGCGGCGCCACATGTGGAGAAGTGCGACCAGTCATGTCCGTCCTGTCCTTTTCACCGATGAAGCCGAAGCAGGGAGCACGGCGGTCCGCGAACGCTGGGTGACGTCTCGTCACGGAGATAGACTGGACCGGTGGACCGGTCCAGTCAAGTCCTAACTCAAACTCGGCTCTAGTGATTCAAGTGCGTTGGTGGAGAGGTTCGTTCGGCGCCGGCGGACGAGGGAGAGCCGGGCTACGGAACGGAGCAGCGTGCACGATGCGGGCCGAGTGCGCGCTCTACATCGGGTAGGTGTCCATCCGCTCCCAAAGCGTTCCGGGCGTGACGCCTTCCTCGCAGACCAGGGGGCGACCGTCGTGGTCGTACGCGATGTGGAGGGTGACGGCCACGGCGGCCGGCGGGTCGAGTTGGAGGTGGCGCGCCTCGTCATCAGTGACGAGGCGGACCGTCGTCACGTCGGTGCCCTCAACCGGATAACGGCCGGTCTGCCGCCTGATGTACCTCGTGGTCCCTTCTGCAATGGGCGCGTGCTGCTCCAGGCGAGGCGCCCGGTCGGCGATGTCAGGCGGGAACCAGGCTTCGACGTAGCTGTACGGAGTTCCGTCCGGCAGTCGCATCAGCCGGGAGCGGCGGAGCGCCACCGCTCCCTCGGCCAGGTTCAGTGCGTTGGCGATTCGGGCGGACGGGGCGGCGCGGACGGGATCACCGACCCGAGTGAAGGGCATGCCGCCGGCCACCCGCGCATTCCCCGACTTCCGGTTGCCGGCCGGGCGCCCGATCACCGTCTCGGTCACCATGAAGCCGGAGCCCTGCCGGGCTTCGACCACGCCGTCGTTGCGCAGCACGTCCATGGCTTTGACCACGGTGGCTCGTGAGACCTGCCACTGCTCGGCGAGGTCCCGGCCTGACGGGAGCATCGCGCCGGGCGGGAACTCGCCGCTCGCCATCCGCACCCGCAGGGACTCAGCGATCTCTTCGTACTTCAGCAGCGCCATGGCTCCTCGTAGGGTCGTCATCTGGACTGGTCCACCGGTGCAGAGGATACTGGCGGGATGGCGTCCCCCGAACTGGCACCCGAGGTCACCACCTTCTACACCAGCCTCTTCGACGAAGGGAGCCGATTGACATCTTCGGCTGACGGAAGACTGGAACTGCTGCGCACGCAGGAGTTGTTGCGGCGCTTCCTGCCGGAGGCACCCGCACGCGTGCTGGATGTCGGTGGCGGGACCGGCGTCCACGCCCGCTGGCTGGTAGCGGACGGATACGAGGTGCGGCTCGTCGACCCGGTCGCACGCCACGTGGAGCAGGCACGCGACATCTGCCCGGCGGAACTCGGGGACGCCCGCGGCCTCGACGCGCAGGACTCCTCGTACGACGTCGTGGCGCTGCTCGGTCCGCTGTACCACCTGCCCGAGCGCGAGGACCGCCTGCGAGCGCTGCGCGAGGCCGCCCGCGTGGCCCGGCCCGGGGGCCTCGTGGCAGCGGCGGCGATCAACCGCTACTCGTCCGTCTTCGAACACACCGCCCTGGCGCACCTGCACCACGAACGCCTGCGGGACTCGATCACGGACATCCTCGCCACCGCCACCTACGACGGTCGGCGCGGCTTCACCGTCTCCTACTTCCACCGGGCGGAAGAGCTCGCCGAGGAAGTGAGGGCCGCGGGGCTCCGGGAGGTCGAGGTGTTCGGCATCGAGGGCCCCACCTGGTCGCTGCTCAAGGCCGTCGAGCAGAGTACGGGCGCCCCGCCGAGCGAGGAACTCTTCCGATCCGCCCTGACCGCCGCCCGCCTGGCCGAGCCCTACCCCGAACTCCTCGCCGCCAGCTCCCACCTCCTGGCCGTCGGCCGCAACCCGGAATGACCGGTTCGACCGGGCTGACGGCGGGCTCCATGGAGGACCAGCCGACGAAGCTCCATGAACGAACCGTTGACGGTCACGGTGCCGACAGAGAGCACGTACTCACGACGTGGATTGTTTCCAGCCGCGAAGCCTCGATGGTTTGGCGTGATCGCCAGAACAATGAACGGTGCCCAGCCTCGCTTGCGAACGAAGGAGAAGGCATGGAGCCCTGCACGGAGTGCGGTGCGCCGATGAACCCGCGGTCCTGTGAGGAGCTATTCCACGCCTTGCTCGCATTGGACCATTCGCGGCGGGCACCGTGGGGACCGCTGCACGGCGTCTCCGTCGCTTGCTTCCTGCTCCAACACCCCAGCCGGCTACCCGCCGACGACGGTGCGATGGCTTGGGCGCTCCTGCGCGCATACATCGACGTCGGCCTCGACGAAGTGAACCAGCTCGTTGGCCAAGCTCGTCGTGGCAACTCCCATTGTGTGAAGGGCCGGCCTTCTCGAAACGCGCTGGACGGGGCGCTGCCGCACCGGGACACGCCGCCATCTCGTTTCGCCGTCACGATCGAAGACGTCGCCGTCGACGGAACTTTCCCCTCCGCAAAGTTCACGGAACGCGTCGGGTCTTGGGCCGCTGCAACGGTCGACGCGTGGAGCCGCGGCGAGTGATCGAAAAGACCTAGGGCCTGCCGAAGGAGTGCGCCCTCCTACCCGTTCGGCCTGTCCACGACGCGCGCGTAGACGACGCTGGTCCGCCTGGCGCCCAGGGCGCTGGAAACGGGGGCTTCCAGGGCGAGCACGGCCGGGTACCGGAACCCGCGCCATGTCACGCGTACTCCCCTACCCGAATCAGCCGTAGCTTGCGTCCGCTGGACAGCCGTTCAGCGCGATGCCGATACCTTCCTCGCGCACCCGGCCATCGCCCGAGTCCTCGGCGGTTACGGTGCCCTGAGGCACCCACGTTGTGAGGGCGCCACAGGGTCACGCGCTCGTCAGGACGCGGCGCCGGACGCCCGCCACAGGTCCATCACGTCGCGGTCGCCGCGCAGCGACAAGCGGTCGTGGGGCAGCCGGTTCCAGAGCGCCAGGTACAACTCGGCGGCCGGTGCGCTCACTTCGCAGTCGGCGCGGCCGTCCGCGCCGCCCCGCTCGCAGCGTGGCGGGTCCGGCGTGAAGTGCAGCGTCCAGCCGCTGTCCCCCGCCACGTCCTCGGTACGCACCCGCAGCGTGCGCGGCTGCGGGCTGCGCGCCCGTTCGCGGCCCTTGCCCTCGAAGCGGAGCAGGAGTTCGTCCACGCCGTCCGCGGCGAAGGCGGGGTCCACCGCGGACGGGGCCAGGCCGGCGGCTGCCTCCGCGTCGACACGGTGGACGGTCGTCTCGTGCGCTTGACGGCGGACCCAGAACTCCAGCGGCGAGGGCGCCGGCATGAAGGTCCAGCACACCAGGTCCGCCGGGGCGTCCTCCAGCACCTCCACGAGCCGGGCGTGCGAGAGCCGGTACCACTCGACGAGTTCACCGCCGTCGGACCCGGTGCCGTCACTCCCCGTGCCGCTCGGTGCCGTGTCGTCGCGCCTGGTGTACTCGGTACGCCCCTCGGCGACGAACCCTGCCGCCCAGCGGTGTACCGACCCGGTGTGCCGCAGCAGGTCGCGGACCCGCCACTTCGGACAGGTGGGCACGGGCGCGTCCAGCCCCGCGCGCTGCGCGGCGTCGGCCAGCAGGGGTCCCTCGCGGCGCAGCGTCTCGATGAACTCGGCAGTCTCCATAGGGGAATTGTGCCGGGTCACCGGAGCCCGTCAACGGGCGGCGACACGGCGCCGGGCGGCGCGCACCGCGTAACCGATCAGCGTGGCGTCCAGGCCCGCGGAGACCACCGCGGCGACCACGGTCAGCGCCCAGCCGGTCCAGCCGTTCGCCGCCGACTGCACGTCCAACCCGCCGACGGCCGCGAACAGCCGCCACAGCGCCGGCGTCCACGGCAGCGTCGCCAGTTCGAGCAGCACCCCGCTGAACGACACCACCGGACCGCCCGCGACCACGGTCTGCAGCAGCACCAGCAGCAGGCACACCGCGACCACGACCAGATAGATCCGCGCGGCCCGCTCACCGGCCACGGCACGGGTGGTGCGGCCGGCCCAGGGCGGCATCTGCATCGGCTCCTCCTGCGTTGCGTACGGTGCCCCGCGCGGGGGCACATCGGGGCACGTGCGGGCGGCAACGGCCGCACGCCACGCGACGTTCGCGGGTTACCGGCGGTCATAGGCCCGAGCGCGCCCACCAGCATGCCGCCTCGACACCGTTCGAGCGCCTGTGATGTACGTCAAACCGACCGGGGCGGGGAAGTGTGCCGTACCGACCAGGCGATCACCGCGGCGACGGCGGCGAGCGCGGAGACCGTGGTCAGCGCGGTGGGCAGGCCGACCGCGTCGGTGAGGAAGCCGATCGCGGGCGGGCCGAGCAGCATCCCGCCGTAGCCGACGGTGGAGGCGGCGGCCACACCGGTGGGGCCGGTCAACGCGCCGGCGCGCGCGATGGCGGTCGGGAAGAGGTTCGCCAGGCCGAGGCCGGTCAGCGCGAAGCCGATCATCACCAGCGCGGTGTACGGCGCGAGCGCGCCCAGCAGCATCCCGCCGCACGCGGTCAGCCCGCCGAGCACCAGCGCGCGGCTCTGCCCGAGGCGGGTGATCAGCGCCGCGCCGGTCAGCCGCCCGATGGTCATCGCCGAGGTGACGCACGCGTAGCCGGCCGCCGCGATCCCGGGCCCGTTGTGCAGGTCCTGCTGGATGTGCAGCGCGCCCCACTCGGCGAGCGCGCCCTCGCCGTACGCCGAACAGCCCGCGATCAGGCCGAACACGGCGACCAGCAGGGCCGTCCGGTGACCGGCGGGGCCCCGCTTCGACGGGACCGGCGCCTTCTCCGCGGGTGTCCGCCCGCCCGGCGTTTTCCCGTCCGGCGCCGGCGTCGTACGCTCCGGGTCGGCCCCGGCCTCAGCCCCCGCCCCGGCCGGCTCGCGCGCGGCGGGAACGCGTACGCGCCCATGGCTGAGCGGGTGGGCCAGCAGCACCCGCCCCGCGAACAGCACCGTCAACAGGCCGATCGGGGTGAGCAGCATCAGATGGGTGGCAGGCGACAGGTGTGACGCCAACAGGCCGCCGATACCCGCGCCGAGCAGGCCGCCCATGCTGTAGGCGGCATGGAAACCGGACATCACCGGGCGGCGCAGCGCGGCGACCAGGTCGACGGCGACACTGTTCATCGCGACGTTGAGACCGCCGTAGGACATGCCGAAGAACAGCAGCACCAGGCCGAGGGCGAGGGCGGAATGGGTACGCGGCGGCAGGGCCACGCTGACCGCCAGCATGGCCGCGATCACGACGGTCACCCGCTCGTTGCCGAACGCCCGGCACAGCCGCCCGGTGAGCATCATCGTGGCGATCGCCCCGACCGACACACCCAGCAGCGCCAGCCCCAACTGCCCGGCGGACGCGCCGACCTGGGCCTTGATGGCGGGGATGCGCACCACCCACCCGGCGAACAGGAACCCGTCCACCGCGAAGAAGACCGTCAACGCGACGCGCAGCGCGCGGAGGTCCGGGTCGGCGGCGAATGTGTGGTGGGATCGGGACAGCGCCGTCCCTATTTTGTTCAGCGTCGGCACAAAGTGAGAATAGAGTGGTGACACAGATTCGGACAAGGCTTGAGCGCGGCCGAGGCGCGCTCGGTCCAGCGCTCGGCCTGGTACACACCGGCCGCGCGCCGACCCGCGCCCTGCTCACCGCGGAACTGGGCGTGACCCGGGCGACCGCCGGGGCGGTGGCAGCCGAACTCGAAGCGCTCGGCCTGATCAGGGTCGACACCCGGCCGACCGGGCCCTCCGGCGCGCAGGGCCGCCCCTCCCACCGGCTGGAAGTGGCCCCCGAAGGACCGGTCGCGCTCGCCGCGCAGGTGCACGCCGACGGCTTCCGGGCCGCGCTGGTCGGCCTCGGCGGCAAGACGGTGGCGACCGCGCCCGGCTGCATGACGGTCCCGGCCGACCCCGCGCACGTACTCGGCGAGGTGGTCGCGGCCGGCGCGGACCTGCTACGCGCCCACGGGCGGGAGTGCGTCGGCGCCGGGCTCGCGGTGCCGTCCGCGGTCGCCGAGCCCGAGGGCGCCGCGCTCAACCCGCTGCACCTGGCCTGGCCGGCCGGCGCGCCCGTGCTGCGGGTCTTCACCGAGCAGGTGGCCAAGGCCGGCATCACCGGTCCGGGCGGCCGTCCGGTGCCCTGCTTCGTCGGCAACGACGTCAACGTGGCGGCGCTCGCCGAACACCGCCACGGAGCCGGCCGCGACGCCCAGCACCTGCTGGTGGTCGCCTCCGGTCACCGCGGGGTCGGCGGCGCCCTCGTCCTCGACGGCCGCCTGCACACCGGCAGCGCCGGCCTGGCCCTGGAAGTCGGCCACCTGACCGTCCGGCCCGACGGCCGGCCCTGCCACTGCGGCTCCCGCGGCTGCCTCGACGTCGAGGCCGACCCGCTCGCCTTCATCGAAGCCGCCGGGCGCCCGGCGGGCCCGGAGATCTCGCTGTTGGAGCAGTCCCGCGACCTGCTGCGTACGGAGTACGACGACCCGGCCGTACGCGGCGCCGCCCACATCCTCATCGACCGGCTCGGCACCGGCCTGGCCGGACTGGTCAACGTGCTCAACCCCGACCGCATCCTGCTCGGCGGGCTGCACCGCCACCTGCTGGACGCCGACCCCGACCGGCTGCGCGCCGTCGTCGCCGACCGCAGCCTGTGGGGACGCAGCGGAAGCGTGCCGCTGCTGGCCTGCGCGCTGAACCACAACAGCCTCGTAGGCGCCGCCGAACTCGCGTGGCAGCCGGTCCTGGACGACCCCTTGGGCGCCCTCGGCGGCTGAACGGTCCAGCGCCCCGGGCCGACCGGACGGTGCGGCGGTATGGCGGTACGGCGGGGGCGAATCGGCACGGCGGGACGGCGGGAGGCGAGTTGGTACGGCGGCACGGCACCCGTGTCGCCGACCGGCCCAGACAACGCCAGGGGACGTTCGAACTCGGTCCGGGCGCGGTCGAGTTCGGGAACCGAGTGACGCAATGGACCTGCACCGCAAGGGCAGTGGGGCGCCCATGACACCAACCGGCCGAACCCACTGCGCAGTTCTGCGCCACGTCGCGCCGACGGCGAAGCCCGCCTCGACGGCCGGCCGCCACGCGCCCGGCAAGGCATCCAGGCCCACCGGGATCGACGCCCGAGTCGGGCTCGCCGCGCCCAGGTCAGGGTGTGCGGAGGGACGGGAGAACGCGGGTGTAGAACTCGCGGTCGGCGGGGAAGACCGGGGTGAGGGCGAGGTACTCCGGCGGCGTGACCCAACGGGTCTCGGCGACCTCGCGGGGGTCGGGGACGACCTCGCCGTCACTGACGCGGGCGGTCCACCAGTGCAGCAGGAACACGCCGTCCGCGGCCCGCGACTCCCAGACCTTCGCGGCCGGGGCGACCGTGAGGCCGACCTCCTCGCGCATCTCGCGGACGAGCGCGTCCTGCTGGCTCTCGCCCGGTTCGAGGGTGCCGCTCGGCGGCGCCCAGTAGCCGGGCATACGGGCCCCGGGCCCCCGTCGGATGACCAGGACCCGTCCGGCCCGCAGCAGTACCGCGACGACCGCCTCACGCCCGTCCATGACACCCCTCCCGTCAAGTCCGGGACGGAGCCTACGCGGTGGTGGGGAACAGCTGTAGCGCCTGCGCGGCGGCCGCGGCGGCGCCGACCAGACCCGCGTCGGTACCGAGCTTCGCGGGCACCACGTCGACACCCGCCGCGAAGGACAGCGTGGCGTAGCGGGACAGGTGCTCGCGCAGCGGGTCGAAGAGGAGCGGCCCGGCCGCCGAGACACCGCCGCCTATCACGGCGACGTGGATCTCGACGAGCGTGGCGGTCGCCGCGATCGCGGCGGCGAGCGCCTGGGCGGCGCGGTCGAACGACGCCAGGGCGACCGGGTCGCCAAGGCGAGCGGACTCGGCGACGGCCGCGGCGGTCGGCTCCGCGCCGGCCGGCGGGCACCAGCCCTCGTCGAGCGCGCGCCGGGCGATGTTGGGGCCACTGGCGATCCGTTCGACGCAGCCGGGCGACCCGCACGGGCACGGGTCGCCGTCGAGTTCGACGCTGATGTGCCCGATGTGCCCGGCGTTGCCGGTCGGCCCGGGCAGGAGGGCGCCGCCGAGCACCAACCCGCCGCCGACGCCGGTGGACACCACCATGCACAGCGCGTTGTCGTAGCCGCGCGCCGCGCCCTGCCAGTGCTCGGCCGCGGTCATGGCGACGCCGTCACCGGTCAGGACGACGGGCAGGCCGCCGGCCGCCGCCGAGACCCGCGGTACGAGCGGGAACTCGCGCCAGCCGGGCACGTTGACGGGGCTGACGGTGCCCTGCGCCGCGTCCACAGGACCAGCGCTGCCGATGCCGACCGCGACGGCCCCGGGCCAGTGCGGGGCGGCGCGCAGTTCGGCGAGTACCTCGTCGACCGCGCGCATCACCCGCTCGCCGTCCTGGCCGCCAGGCGTCGGGCGCAGCGCGCGCGCCAGCAACCGCCCCTCGGAATCGATGAGGGCGCCGGCGATCTTGGTGCCGCCGATGTCCAGTGCGGCCACGAATGGACCGGTCGCGCTGTCAGGGTGCATCGCTGCGGCGTCTCCTTGTGCGTTGTGCGTGCGTGGTGCCCGCGGTGGGCGCTTCGTGGTGCGTCGTGTGTGGTGCGTCGTGCGGTCGTGCGTCGTGCGGTCGTGCGTGACTTGTCGGGTGTGGTGCGTGCTGCTCGGTGGTCGGCGTGCGCCGGTCGGCGGTCGGCGATTCGGTGCTGCGGTCTGTCCCGTCGGGCGTTCTGTGTGCGTTCTGTGACGGTCGGATGTGTGCGGAGCGTGGATATTCGGTCGCGGGACGTTCGTACTGCGCTGGTTGTAGGGGCCGTATCGACAAGGGTGCGGACGAGGGTAGTCTCGCCTGATCGTGACAACGTTGTCCATCTCTTGCCGCAGGGAATACTACGACCGTGACCCAAACACCAGGACGTACACCCCGGCCCACGATGAAGGATGTCGCCGCGCGGGCGGGCGTCGGCCTCAAGACGGTGTCACGGGTGGTGAACGAGGAACCCGGTGTGACACCCGATACCGCAGCCCGCGTTCAGTCCGCCATCGACGCGCTGGGGTTCCGGCGCAACGACAGCGCGCGACTGCTGCGGACCCGGCGTACGGCGAGTGTCGGCCTGGTGCTGGAGGACCTTGCGGACCCCTTCTACGCCGCGCTCAGCCGGGCGGTGGAGGACGTGGCCCGCTCGCACGGCGCGCTGCTGTTCACCGGGTCGAGTGCGGAGGACCCGCGCAGGGAGCAGGAACTCGTCCTGGCGTTCTGCGCGCGGCGGGTGGACGGGCTGGTCGTGGTGCCGGCCGGGGACGACCACCGCTACCTCCTGCCGGAGATCGCGGCCGGGGTCGCGACGGTCTTCGTGGACCGGCCGGCCGGGCGGCTCGACGCGGACGTGGTGCTCACGGACAACGCGGGCGGTACGCGGGAGGGCGTCGCGCATCTGATCGCGCACGGCCACCGCAGGATCGGGTTCATCGGGGACCAGCCCGGCATCCACACCGCGGGTGAGCGGCTGCGGGGGTACCGCGAGGCGATGGCGGCGGCCGGGCTGACGGTGCGGCCCGAGTGGTACGCGATGGGGCCGACCACGCCGGAGCGGGTCGAGGCGGCGCTCGACGCGATGCTGAACGGGGCAGAGCCGGTGACGGCGCTGTTCGCCGGGAACAACCGGGTGACGGTCACCGCGGTGCGGGTCCTCGCGGGGCGGCAGGAGCGGATCGCGCTGGTCGGGTTCGACGATTTCGAGCTGGCGGATGTGCTGGACCCGGCGATCACGGTGGTGGCACAGGACGCGCCCGGCATCGGGCGGGTGGCCGCGCAGCAGTTGTTCAGGCGGTTGGACGGGATCGCGACGGACGGGGCCAGCCGGACGGAGTTGCCGGTGCGGTTGATCGAGCGGGGCTCGGGGGAGTTTCCGCCGGAGCGGTAAGTGGTCCGCCCGGGGACCTGGTGCCGTCATTTCCCGGACCACCGGACGGTGGTGGGTGGGCGGTGTGGCGAGGCAACGGCCGGTGAGGAGCGGTCGGGCGGATACCCGGGCGTACCGTGAGGGTGTGGCGAGCGAGGACCTGGGACGGACGCTGCGGCGCTTGCGGCGGCTGGCCGATCTCACGCAGGAGCAACTGGCGGAGCGTTCCGCCGTGTCGGTGGACGTCATCCGGCAGTTGGAGCAGCGGCGCAAGCACTCGGCTCGGCGGGCACGTCGCCGTACGCATGGGGAAGACGGACCTGGCACTGACCGGCCTGGAGCGGGCGATCGACGCGGCCGAGCGGTCCGCGGACCCGCTGCTCGTGCCCATGATCGTGAACTCCGTGGCCTGGACGTACCAACGGCAGGGCCGGCTCACCGACGCCCTGGGCGTCGCCCTTCGCGCCGCCGACGCGATGAAGGACGCCGGTCACACGAGCACCGCCGACGGGCTCAAGGTCTGGGGCGCGCTGACCATGAACGCCGCCACGTCCGCCGCCCACACCGATCTCGGCGACGCACCCGGAGCCGTCAAGACCCTGGAGTCGCTGCGCCGCGTCGCGCCGACGTGGATGCAGCACCACACCCTGGCTGTCGCCATCGTCCGCGACCTGTGGTCCCTCCCCAACCACACGCCCGGCCTGCGCCCGCTGGCGGAGCTCCTGGGCGTCGTCGCTTAGCGTGCCGAAAGTGGGACGCAGCGTCCCCGTCGCCCTCCTCCATGCACGGAGAGCCTGAGTACGAACGCCCGCGACTCGAAAGGAGCCCGGGATGACGTCCCCACCGTGCCAGGAAGGACCGGCGACCTCGATGAGCAGAGGCAAGCAGACGGAGGGCATCGACTGGGAGTGGTTGTCGGCGCGGGAGTTGTACGCCAGTGAACTGGCCTACCGGCGGCAGCAGGCGGGGCTGACGCTCATGGAACTCGCGGCAAGTGCATGTACGAACAGTCCTACCTGCACCGGCTGGAACGGGGGCAGCGCCTCGGCACCGTGGAAGCAGCCACGGCGCTGGACGAGGTGTACGGCACCGGCGACCTCCTGGTGAAGCTGTGGCACCTGGCCAAACGCGAAGCAAAGGACCGCCCGTTCCTCGGATTGGCACCCTTGGAGGCGGACGCGGTGAGCGTCCAGGAGTACGCCGTCAGCGCGGTGCCGTACCTGCTCCAGACCCGGGAGTACGCCGAGGAACAACTCCGCACCGCCCGCCCGCACCACATCCGCAGCTGCCTGGAACTCATCTTCTTCCAGGACGGCCACACCATCGCCTACACCCAAAGCAGTTGGAGCGGCCACCTCGTCGAAGAACCCGAAGACGTCGAACCCCTGCGGCTCGCCTACGACCTGCTCCGCGACACCGCCCTCACGCCCACCCAATCCCTGACCTTCCTCCGCACCGCGCTGG
>NZ_JACEGK010000134.1:0-15749 GCF_056859195.1 Streptomyces sp. NH27 | reverse complement strand
TACGCACACCGGCCCGCCCGCCGCCCCCAAGGCACCGGCCCGTACGCGCAGGCACCCACCAGCAGTCGTGATCCCGGGAGGGGGCGCGCGCCGGGCCCGCCGTACGGCATCATCGGCGGCATGGGGAAAGTCGCCGGTATAGACAGTTCGACCACAGGCACCACCGTCGTCGTGTGCGACACGGACACCGGGGCCGTGCTGCGGCAAGGGCACGCCCCGCATCCCCTCGACGACGGCGAGAAGCCCACCGAGATCGACCCGCAGGCATGGCTGCTGTCGCTGGGCGAGGCGGCGACCGGCGGGGTGCTGGAAGGCGTGCAGGCGATCGGCATCGCCGGCCAGCAGCACGGCCTGCTGGCGCTGGACGCCGGCGGCGTGACGGTGCGCCCGGCGCTGCTGCGCGGCGACAAGCGGGCCCAGGTGCAGGCCGCGGAACTCGTCGAGGAGTTGGGCGGCCCGGCCGGCTGGACCGAGGCGGTCGGCGCGGTGCCGCAGGCGTCGTACCCGGTGGCGAAGCTGCGCTGGCTGGCCCAGCACGAACCCGCCGCGGCCAAGCGCGTCGCCGAGGTGATGCTCCCGCACGACTGGCTGGTCTGGCAGCTGCTGGGCCGCCCCGACCGCCGTACGACCGACCGCGGCGACGTCTCGGGGACCGGCTACTGGTCCGCGGCCACCGGCGAGTACCGCCACGACCTGGTGGAGCGCGCCCTCGGCCACAGCGTCCGGCTGCCCGACGTGCTCTCCCCCGCGGAGCCCGCCGGGCAGACCCCCGAGGGCCTGCTGATCTCGGCCGGCACCGGCGACGCGATGGCCGCCGCGCTCGGTCTGGGCCTGGGCCCGGGCGACGCGGTGGTCTCGCTCGGCGCGGCCGGCACCGTCTTCGCGGTGCACCACGAGGCGCTCCAGGACCCGACCGGCACCATCACGTCGTACGCCGACGCGACCGGCCGGCACCTGCCGCTGCTCCAGGTCCGCAACGCGGTCCGCACCCTGCGCGGCACCGCCGAACTGCTCGGCACCGACCTCGCGGGCCTGTCCGAGCTGGCACTGACCTCCACGCCGGGCGCGTACGGGCTGGTGCTGCTGCCGTACCTGGAGGGCGAGCGCACCCCCGACCTGCCGCACACCGCGGGCACGCTCAGCGGGCTGCGGCGCGACTCGATGAAGCCGGAGCACCTGGCGCGGGCCGCGTTCGAGGGGATGCTGTGCGCGCTCGCCGACGCGCTGGAGGTGCTGCGCGGCAAGGGCGTCGAGGTGCGCCGGGTGTTCCTGCTGGGCGCGGCCGCCGAGCTGCCCGCCGTACAGCGGATCGCCCCGCCGCTGTTCGGCGCGACGGTGGTGGTGCCGCAGGCCGGGGAGTACGCCGCGCTGGGCGCCGCCCGGCAGGCCGCCTGGTCGCTCGGCGCGGTGCTCGGGTCGCAGACCCAAGGGGAGCCGCCGGAGTGGGTCCTGGAGGGCGCCCGGCGCTTCGAGCCCGGCGACGACGCGGCCGTGGGCACCGCGGTCCGCCAGCAGTACACGTCGGTACGCGAGCACACCCACCCGGGCGCCTTCGACGCGCTGCGCTGACGCGGGACCGGACCGCCTGGGGCCCGGCGGGCAAAATCCCCCTTATACCAATGCGCGACCGCCGTGCCGGAGGATAGGTTTGCCCGTCGCTCAACCCTCCGGAAGGCCGTCGCGTCCTTACGGTCGGCGTCCCAGCCCGTGCCCTGTCCCGAGGTAACCCGAGGTACTCGATTGTGCTGATCCGACTCCTACGGTCCCACCTGCGACCGTACAAACGCCCCATCGCCGTACTGGTACTGCTCCAACTGCTCTCCACGATCGGCGCCCTGTACCTGCCGACCCTCAACGCCGACATCATCGACAACGGCGTGATCAAGGGCGACACCGGATACATCCTCGGGCTGGGCGGGGCCATGCTCGGTGTGACCGTCGTGCAGATGACGTGCGCGATCGGCGCGGTCTTCTTCGGCGCGCGCACCGCGATGGCCGTCGGCCGCGACATCCGCAAGTCCGTCTTCGCGCAGGTGCAGAGCTTCTCCGCCCGCGAGGTCGGCCAGTTCGGGGCGCCGTCGCTGATCACCCGGACCACCAACGACGTCCAGCAGGTCCAGATGCTGGTGCTGATGAGCTTCACGTTGATGGTGACCGCGCCGATCATGTGCGTCGGCGGCATCATCATGGCGCTCGGCCAGGACGTGCCGCTGTCGTCGCTGCTGCTCGTGGTGGTGCCGGTGCTCGGCATCTCGGTGAGCCTGATCGTCCGCAAGATGCGCCCGCTCTTCCGCACCATGCAAAAGCGCGTCGACTCGGTGAACCGGGTGCTGCGCGAGCAGATCACCGGTATCCGGGTGATCCGCGCGTTCGTCAAGGACGACTACGAGCAGCGCCGATTCGGCGCCGCCAACGACGAGTTGACCGCGGTGTCGCTGTCCACCGGGCGGCTGATGGCCCTGATGTTCCCGACCGTGATGGCGATCGTGAACATCTCCAGCGTGGCCGTGCTGTGGTTCGGCGCGCACCGGATCGCCAGCAGCGGGATGCAGATCGGCGCGCTCACCGCGTTCCTCACCTACCTGATGCAGATCCTGATGTCGGTGATGATGGCCACCTTCATGTTCATGATGGTGCCGCGCGCCGAGGTGTGCGCCGAGCGGATCGAGGAGGTGCTCGGCACCGACTCCAGCGTGGTGCCGCCGATCGCACCGATCACCACCCTGCGCCGGCACGGCCACCTCGAACTGCGCGGCGCCAGCTTCGCCTACCCCGGCGCCGAGGTGGCCGTGCTGCGCGATGTCGACCTGGCGGCCAGCCCCGGGCAGACCACCGCGGTGATCGGCTCCACCGGCAGCGGCAAGTCCACCCTGCTCGGCCTGATCCCGCGGCTGTACGACGCGACCGCCGGCCGGGTGCTGGTCGACGGCGAGGACGTCGCCCAGGTCGAACCCGCGCTGCTCGCCGAGACCGTCGGCCTGGTGCCGCAGAAGCCGTACCTGTTCTCCGGCACCGTCGCGAGCAACCTGCGCTACGGCAAGCCGGACGCCACCGACGAGGAGCTGTGGCACGCGCTGAAGGTCGCGCAGGCCGAGGACTTCGTACGGAAGCTGGAAGGCGGCCTGGAGGCGCCGATCGCCCAGGGTGGCAGCAACGTCTCCGGCGGCCAGCGGCAACGGCTGGCGATCGCCCGCTGCCTGGTGCGCCGGCCCGAGATCTACCTCTTCGACGACTCCTTCTCCGCGCTCGACTACGCCACCGACGCGGCGCTGCGCCGCGCGCTCGCGGCGGAGACCGCCGAGGCCACCGTCGTGATCGTCGCCCAGCGGGTCTCCACGATCCGCGACGCGGACCACATCATCGTCCTCGACGAGGGCCGCGTGGTCGGCACCGGCACCCACACCGAACTGATGCAAGACAACGAGACCTATCGGGAGATCGTGTTGTCCCAGCTCACCGAGCAGGAGGCGGCGGCGTGAGCGACGAGAGCGCGGGCGAGGACCGACCGGAGAAGGCGCCGACGCGGCGCGGCCCCGGGCCGATGGCGGGGCCGGGCCGGTTCATGGGCGGCGCCCCGATCGAGCGGTCCATGGACTTCAAGGGCTCGCTGAAGCGGCTGATAGGGCTGATGCGGCCGGACCGGATGTGGATGTACCTGGTGCTGGCACTCGGCACCGCGAGCGTCGCACTGGCCGTGACCGGCCCCCGTATCCTCGGCCACGCCACCGACCTGATCTTCGCCGGCGTGATCGGCCGCAAGACGCACGGCGCCAGCAAGCAGCAGGTGCTGGACACGCTGCGCGCGCAAGGCAGCGGCAAGATCGCCGACCTGATGTCGGGCATCGACTTCACCCCCGGCAAGGGCATGGACTTCGACGCGATCGGCAAGGTCCTGCTGCTCGCGCTGTGCGCGTACCTCGGCGCGGCGCTGCTCAGCGTGCTGCAGATGCGCACCGCGACGAAGGTGATCAACCGCGCGGTGTACCGGCTGCGCCGCGACATCGAGGAGAAGCTGTCCCGGCTGCCGCTGTCGTACTTCGACCAGCAGCCGCGCGGCGAGGTGCTCAGCCGGGTCACGAACGACATCGACAACATCGGCCAGACCATGCAGCAGACCATGGGCCAGCTGGTGAACTCGCTGCTGACCATCATCGGCGTGCTGGCGATGATGTTCTGGATCTCCTGGCTGCTGGCGCTGGTCGCCCTGGTCACCGTGCCGGTGACGCTGCTGGTGGCCACGCGGGTCGGCAAGCGGGCGCAGCCGCAGTTCGTGCAGCAGTGGAAGACCACCGGCAAGCTGAACGCGCACATCGAGGAGATGTACACCGGGCACTCCCTGGTGAAGGTCTTCGGTCGGGCGCATGAGTCCGAGGCGGTCTTCGACGAGGAGAACGAGGCGCTGTTCCGGTCGGGTTTCCGGGCGCAGTTCATCTCGGGCACGATCCAGCCGCTGATGATGTTCATCGGCAACCTCAACTACGTACTGGTGGCGGTGATCGGCGGGCTGCGGGTCGCATCCGGCTCGCTGTCCGTCGGCGACGTGCAGGCGTTCATCCAGTACTCGCGGCAGTTCAGCCAGCCGCTCACGCAGGTCGCGAGCATGTCGAACCTGATCCAGTCCGGGGTGGCCTCGGCCGAGCGGGTCTTCGAACTCCTCGACGCCGAGGAGCAGTCCGACGAGCCGCAACACCCGGCCCGCCCGCAGGAGTTGCGCGGCCGGGTCGCGCTGGAGAAGGTCGACTTCCGCTACCTGCCGGACAAGCCGCTGATCGACGACCTGTCGCTGAAGGTGGAGCCCGGCAACACCGTCGCGATCGTCGGGCCGACCGGCGCGGGCAAGACCACCCTGGTGAACCTGCTGATGCGGTTCTACGACGTCTCCGGCGGCCGGATCACCCTGGACGGCACGGACATCGCCGCGATGTCCCGGGAGGAGTTGCGCTCCTCGATAGGCATGGTGCTCCAGGACACCTGGCTGTTCGGCGGGTCCATCGCGGAGAACATCGGCTACGGCCACGAGGGCGCCACGCGCGAGCAGATCGAGGAGGCGGCGAAGGCCGCGCACGCCGACCGTTTCATCCGCACCCTCCCCGACGGCTACGACACGGTGATCGACGACGAGGGCACCGGGGTCAGCGCGGGCGAGAAGCAACTCATCACGATCGCCCGGGCGTTCCTCTCCGACCCGGTGATCCTCGTGCTCGACGAGGCGACCAGTTCCGTCGACACCCGCACCGAGGTGCTCATCCAGCGGGCGATGGCCAAGCTCAGCCACGGGCGGACCAGTTTCGTCATCGCGCACCGGCTGTCCACGATCCGCGACGCCGACGTCATCCTCGTCATGGAGTCGGGGTCGATAGTCGAACAGGGCACCCACGAGGAATTGCTCGCCAAGCAGGGGGCGTACGCGCGCCTGTACTCGGCGCAGTTCGCGCAGGCCGTGGCCGAGGTCGACTGAACACGGCGCCGTCCCCTCGTAGTTGCGTACGCGAGGGGGCGGGAGGCGGGGATGTGTGTGCCGTCAGCGGTTCACGGACTGGATCTCCCGCACGGTGACCTCCTGCGGGGTCCCGAACGTCCCGGTCGGCAGCGCCTTCGGCACGGTCTGCCCGGTCCCGGTCCAGCTGATCTTCCACGTCACCGTCGCGGTGAGCTGATACGAACCGCCGTCGGTGGCCCGCAGATACGTCACCCCGCACGGCGGGTCGCCCTTCGCCCTGTCGGTGTACTTCACGCCCAACGTCCCGTCGGCACCGGCCTTGCACGTACCCGACGCCGGGAAGAGCCGCGCGTCCGACGTCCCCGGGTCGATGTGCAGGCTCACCGGGGTCGCGGTCGTCGTCGCCTCGATGTTGTAGTCCGGGAGGTACGCCCGCACCGACACCGGGTGGAAGTCCACGCCGTCCATCCACACCCACGTGGGCAGGTTCACGGTCTGCGTCCCCGTGGGATTCGTCTGCGCGGTGCCCTGCGGGATCAGGATCTGCTCGTACGCCAACTCGGCGAGGATCGCGGGGGTCGGCATGTTTTGATGTCCAGCGGGCAGGGGCGCGCCCTTGTCAACCCAGAACGGTTCGTCGTCGCACGTGGCGCTGCCGTCCGTGCCCGTGTTCCATGGCGGCGTATAGCCGGCCCAGAAGTATCCCTGCCCAGCTTTGTCCAGGTTGAAGTTCTTGTACGGCTTGCCCTTGACGTACCGGTCCCGCTCCTGGCTCTTCCATTCCTCGCTCGGCGAGGCTTCCGCCCATACTTCCTCGGACTCACTCTTCATCTTGGCGGGAGTGTAGGTCGGTTGGTACCAGCACGACGGCGGCTTCCAGTTGCCTGTCGGAGTCAACGGCCCGACGCCCCCGCTGCTACCAGGCGTGCCGTTCTTCGACTTGTCGTACTGCACGCCTGCGGTTGCAGCGATCGTTCCGGGCTTCCTACCGTCCTGGTCAGGCGGAGCCTCTCCAGTCGAGCCGTTCACACTTCCAATTCCCCCTGCGTGCGCGACGTCGGCCGGGATCAGCAGCAGCGACATCGACGCCGCGATAATCATACTCCTTGCCCATCCCTTTACAGTTGGCACTGTTTGGCCCCCCTGTTCGAGATCACATTGCTCGTCTGCCAAACACCCTGCGCGTTCTTTTTCAGGCTTGTGTTGTACAGCACATAACTGTCCGCCGTCGTCGCGACGTTGTCGATTTTCCCGGTCTTCCGGTGCTTCGGGAACGCCTTGCTCTCATCGGAGCAGTAGATCACCGAGGCCGTCGTGGAGCCATTGACCGTGACCTTGCGACCGAAGAAGCGGATCGTCCCGGTCCAGACGTAGTCTTTCTTCACCCAGCCGGCAACGTAGGAGACTGCCTTCTGCACACCCAGACCGGTGCTGTAGAAGTCAATAGTCTTCGTGTCCGCCTTCGCCTGGAAGATCGCGTCGTCCATGGACTCGACCCACTGGGCGTTGTCCGCAAGGATCGCGTCCTTCGTCGCGTCCCCCGAGTGCTGGTCCTCGAACACGTCATGCGCGTCGGACGGGAACGTGATCGTCGGACGGCCGGCGGCGGCAGCCGACGTCGAGGGCGAGGCGGGCGCCGCCGCAGACGTGGACGGCGAACCGCTTGCCGTCTGCTTGATCGTGTCGTGCTTCTTCGAACCGCCACAGCCGGACAGCAGCAGGGCGGTGGACGTCGTCACGCAGACGGCAACGAGCGCGATCGGTGCGCGCATGGTCAACAGGCTCCCGTTCATTCGACGGACGCCGTCGAACCGGACCCTACGCACCTACGTACATGCGTCCCGCCCGCGGCCCCCTAGCACTTGGCACCCACAGTACCCAACCCTGCACCCGCCGCACACGGAGACGGACGGCAACTCCACTCCGCGACAACGAGCCTCGCCCACCGCACGGTTGGCACTTCTTGGCGCCCCTGATGGACGTGATGGAGAGGACGTGGTCAGCCGGTGCTGTCGACCCGCAGGAACATCGCCTCGGTGGGGCCCACGACAACGAACCCGGCGGGCTGCTCGACGCTGAGCCAGTCGACGTCACAGGAGCCGCTGATGTGGAGGGCGCGTTGGGGCGCGGGGCCGGAGACGCGGCGCAGCGGGACGTCGAGGAGTTCTCTAAGCGTCTCTCCGCCGAGGACGGCAGCGTAGACGGGGGAGTAGTCGTCGATGTCTTCGCTGTTGTCGATGTATTGGTTGAGACACTCGGTGTCGAGGTAGTCCAGGTCCGCATACCACTCGGTGATGTCGCACGGCTTTTCGTCGCCGTTGAGCTGGTCCGTCCACGGGCAGTCCGCCAGCCAGGCGTCCACGGTTTCCGGGTTCACGACTGTCAGGCCGTGCGGGGCGAGCTTCACGTCGAAGGAGGTGCTCGAGTTGTTGGTGATCGGCAGTCGCAGGCTCAGCGTCAGGCCCGCACCGACCGCGCGCAGTGCCACGTGTGCGCGGTCCGCCGCGTCGTCGTCGAGCAGATGCCCGTCGGGGCACGCGTGGCCGCCGAAGGCGCATGCCGGGTCGGGGATCAGGCCGTTTCGCCGTACCGGCGCGGGCGCGGACCGCAGCATACTCAGGCGGGTCAGCTCGTCACCGGAGGTCGCCACCACGAGATGTGACTCCCCGGGGACGGGCCTGCTGTCGGCGAAGTCCACCGTCTCGGCGACGAATGCCTCCCGAAAGTCGTGCGTCAACTCCTCCAGGAGCTCGCGGCCCAAAGCCATGACACGATCGCTCGCCCCGGTCCTTCCCGTGGGCCACGGGCGCAGCACTTCCTCCCAGACGAGCCGCCGCAACTCCTCCTTGTCGATGGCGCGCAGCCCCAACGCCTGCCTGGTGGTGTTCGACGCCGGATCGATGTGCGGGAACAGCCCGCACTCGTACGCCGTCGCCAGGTTCGGCGCCCCGCTGTCGCCCGGCGCGTCGTACTCGCGGGCCGCGAGCAGGAGCGCCGGGACGGCCGCACCGTCCGGAGCGTCCTCGGCGATCCAGCACGACAGCAGGTGTGCTTGGGACGCCAGCACCAGTGCTCGTCTCTCGCATGCCTGCAACCAGTCCTCTGACCGGTCCCCTGTCCGGTCCTCTGTGGCACAGCCGTGCCCGAGAAACGTGCAGAACTGGGTCTGGTGCATACGGAACTCCCCCGTGGCCGACGTCGAACATGCACACGCGAGTCTGCCAGGGGCCACCGACAGCTCTCGTCCACTGTCCGATCCACGCGGGCCCGGTGGACCGGCTGGAAGCCGGGCCGGCCGAGTCAGCTGAACCCGTCACCCGCCGCTCCCCCCTGGACCGAAGTCCGGTTCTTCAGACGACCAGCGGGGCCGGGCCGGCCATCGAGGCAAGGTGGCTGCCCGTCCGCGACGAAACGTGGCTCAGGTGGCGCTGTCCGGGGTTGCTTCGGGTTTCGTATAGAGGACGTCGCGCGCCTGCTCCGCGGCGCGGGTGATGCCCTCGTTGACGAAGTCGAGGAAGCGGGCGATGTTCTCCAGGCGGGCGGCGGCCGGGGTGTCGGGGCCGAGGATACCGACGCCCTGCCGTGCGGTCTCGACGAGCTGGGAGGTGGACCGGGCGCTTGCCATCATCGACTGATACCAGACGTCGTTGTCGACGATGTAGCGCTCGCGACGGCGCTCGTCGCGTTCCCGGCGGACAAGGCCCTGGCTTTCGAGGAACGCGATCGCTTTGGAGATGGACGCCGGGCTGACCTGGAGACGCTGGACGAGTTCGGACGCGGTGAGGCTGCCCGCGTCGGTGGTGTAGAGGCAGACCAGCACCCGGGACATCATCTTGTTGGACAGGCCCCATTGCATCAGGACAGTGGTGAGCACCTCCTCGTACTCGCGTACGGCCTCGGCGTCGCGTCCGTGGACCTGCGGTGGCGTCTGCGGGCCCCGGGGCTCGGTCTGCCTGCGCCGGTGGGCGCGGCGCTCGGTGGCGCGGTGGGCCAGGTCGGCACGGTAGGCGGTGGGGCCGCCGTTGCGCATCACCTCACGCGTGATCGTCGAGGTCGGCCGATCGAGACGTCTGGCGATCTCCGCGTAGGCGAGACCGTCGGCCAGTCCCAGCGCGATCTCCTGGCGCTCCTGCTGAATGAGTCTGCCTCCTGGCATCGCGGTCTCCTTCGTGGTTCGTGGTGTCTCCAGCATAGCGTTCGCCATCAATCCATTGCAACGAAGCGGAGTGCCGTCGTTGCGTTAGTCCTCACACCACTGCAACGATTTCAATACTCCTACCTGTGGTGATGCTGATTCGACGCAACGATTCCGTTGTCGAAACCATGAACGCAATATAGCGTTTCCATCATCGGAAACATCGGGCCGCCGGGCACGCGATACAGAAGGAGAGCACGATGCAGAAGTTCGACACCCCCGCCCCGGTCTCCGCCATCCTCGACATCCGCAGGACGCATCCGGTTCATCGCAGCCGACCGGGCCGACACCACGGTCGAGATCCTGCCCGCGAACGCCTCGAAGGGCCGCGACGTGAAGGCGGCGAAGCAGACCACGGTCGAGTACGGCGACGGCGTCCTGCGGATCGGGGCCTCACCGGCGGAGAACCGGATCCTCGGCCCTTCCGGATCCGTCGAGGTGACCATCCAGCTGCCCGCCGGCTCCCACATCGAGGCGAAGGCGGCGAGCACCGACTTCCGGGGCGTCGGACGGCTCGGCGACGTCGTCTTCGAGGGGCGCGCGGGGCTTAGTCAAGCTCGACGAGGCCGCGAGCGCCCGCCTCACCCTCCAAGCCGGCGACGTCTCGGTCGGCCGCCTGGGCGGCCCCGCTGGAGTCAGCACCAAGAAGGGCGACCTCCACATCACCGAGGCCGTGCGCGGCACGATCACGCTGCGCACCGAGCACGGTGAGGTCTCGGTCGGCTCCGCCCGCGGCGTCTCCGCCTCCCTCGACGCCGGCACCACCTACGGCCGGGTCCAGAACGCGCTCAAGAACACCGAGGGCGCCGGCGCGGGACTGAACATCCACGCGACCACCGCCTACGGCGACATCACCGCCCGCAGCCTCTGACCCGCAGTCTCTGAGGAGCACCATCATGACGAACCTGGCCATCGCGGCGAACGGGCTGCGCAAGTCCTACGGCGACAAGCTGGTCCTCGACGGGATCGACCTGGCCGTCCCCGAAGGAACGATCTTCTCCCTGCTCGGCCCGAACGGCGCCGGCAAGACCACCGCCGTCAAGATCCTCTCCACCCTCGTCACCACCGACGCCGGCCAGATTCACGTCGGCGGCCACGACCTCGCCGCCGACCCGCAGGCGGTGCGGGCCGCGATCGGTGTCACCGGACAGTTCTCCGCCGTCGACGGCCTGATCACTGGTGAGGAGAACATGCTCCTCATGACCGACCTGCACCATCTCTCCAAGCGAGAGGGCCGACGGGTCGCAGCCGAACTCCTTGAGCGCTTCGACCTCACCGAAACCGCTGAGAAGCCCGCGGTCACCTACTCCGGCGGCATGAAACGCCGCCTCGACATCGCCATGACCCTCGTCGGCAACCCGCGCATCATCTTCCTCGACGAGCCCACCACCGGCCTCGACCCCCGCAGCCGCCACAACATGTGGAAGATCGTCCGCGAGCTGGTCTCCGACGGGGTCACCGTCTTCCTCACCACTCAGTACCTGGAAGAAGCCGACGAACTCGCCGACCGCATCGCCATCCTGAACAACGGCAAGATCGCAGCCGAGGGGACCGCCTACGAGCTCAAGCGGCTCATCCCCGGCGGACACATCCGCCTCCGCTTCTCCGACCCGACCGCCTACCAGAACGCCGCCTCCGCACTGCGCGAGGTCACCCGGGACGACGAGGCACTGTCGCTGCGGATCCCCAGCGACGGCACCCAGCGCGAACTGCGCTCCATCCTCGACCGGCTCGACTCCGCCGGTATCGAGGCCGACGAACTGACCGTGCACACCCCCGACCTCGACGACGTCTTCTTCGCCCTCACCGGTGCCACCAATGTGCCCAACCAGTCCAAGGAGACCGTCCGATGAGCTCCCTGACCCTCGCCGTACGCGACTCGTCCACAATGCTGCGCCGTAACCTCCTGCACGCGCGCCGCTATCCCTCCCTCACCCTGAACCTGCTGCTCACTCCAGTCATGCTGCTCCTCCTCTTCGTCTACATCTTCGGCGACACCATGAGCGGAGGCGCGGGCCGCTCCGCCTACATCGCCTACATCGTCCCCGGCATCCTGCTGATGACCATCGGGTCCACCACGATCGGCACCGCCGTATCCGTCTCCACCGACATGAACGAGGGCATCATCGCCCGCTTCCGGACCATGGCCATCCACCGCGGATCCGTGCTCTTCGGACACGTCGTCGGCAGTGTCCTGCAAGCGATGGCGAGCGTGGTGCTGGTCGGCGCCATCGGCGTCGCCATGGGTTTCCGCTCCACCGATGCCGGCGTCCTGGAGTGGGTCGCGGCATTCGGACTGCTCACCTTCGTCGCCCTCGCCCTCACTTGGATAGCGGTCGGCATGGGCATGGGCAGCCCCAACGCCGAAGCAGCCAGCAACAACGCCATACCGCTGATCCTCCTGCCCCTGATCTCCAGCGCCTTCGTCCCCCTGAAGAGCATGCCCGGCTGGTTCCAGCCCATCGCCGAATACCAGCCCTTCACCCCCGCCATCGAGACCCTGCGCGGACTCCTCCTCGGCACCGAAATCGGCAACAACGGATGGATCGCCCTCGCCTGGTGCCTGACACTCACCCTCCTCGGCTACCGCTGGTCCACCGCACAGTTCAACCGCGACCCCAAATAGGCGACATGAGCGCGGTCAGCCGCTCGGCTCCTCGTCAAAGACCGAACCCTGGCCGCTTCACTCAACCCCGCCCGCACAACTTGTCCTCGCGGAATGACGGAATTGTGCGAAGGACAAAACGACCTGGGTCGTCAGTCGAGGTAGCCGCGGAGTTGTTCCGCGAAGGTGTGGTCGCGGAGTTTGCCGAGGGTCTTGGACTCGATCTGGCGGATGCGTTCGCGGGTGACGCCGAAGATGGCGCCGATCTCCTCGAGGGTGCGGGGGCGGCCGTCGGTGAGGCCGTAGCGGAGCTGGACGACTTTGCGTTCGCGCTCGCCGAGGGTGGACAGGACGGCTTCGAGGTGTTCGCGCAGCAGGAGGAAGGCGGCGGACTCGACCGGGGAGGTGGCGTCGCTGTCCTCGATGAGGTCACCGAAGGCGACGTCGTCCTCCTCGCCGACCGGCGCGTGCAGGGAGACCGGCTCCTGGGCCAGCCGGAGCACCTCGCCGATCCGCTCCTGGGTCAGCTCCAGTTGGGCGGCGACCTCCTCCAGGGTCGGCTCGCAGCCGTGTTCCTGGAGCAGCCGGCGCTGCACCCGTACCACCCGGTTGATCAGTTCCACGACGTGTACGGGCACCCGGATCGTACGGGCCTGGTCGGCCAGCGCGCGGGACATGGCCTGGCGGATCCACCAGGTCGCGTACGTGGAGAACTTGTAGCCGCGGGCGTAGTCGAACTTCTCGACCGCGCGGATCAGGCCGAGGTTGCCCTCCTGGACCAGGTCGAGCATGGTCAGGCCGCGCCCGATGTAGCGTTTCGCCACCGAGACCACCAGGCGCAGGTTCGCCTCGATCAGCCGGCGCTTGGCCATCCGGCCCAGGACCACCAACCGGTCCAGGTCGAACGCGAGTTGGGAGTCCAGATCGGGGAACGCGGCCAGCCGCTCCTCCGCGAACAGGCCCGCCTCGACCCGCCGGGCCAGCTCGACCTCCTCCGCCGCGGTGAGCAGTGGGATACGGCCGATCTCCCGCAGGTACTGGCGGAAGAGGTCGGCGGACGGCCCCGCGGAGGTGTCCGCGCGGTGACTGCGCGGCTCGTCCGGCGGAGACTCGACCGCCGGGGACCCGACCGCCGGGGACTCGACCGCCCGCAGCTCCTCCACTCGCAGTTCCTCCGCCGGGGGCTCCACCGCCCGCGGCTCGTCCCCCGGGGGCTCCCTCGCCACCACCTCGGCGACGGCAGGGGGTATCGGCACGTCGGGCGTGATCTGGATCTGGGCGTGTGTCCGCACGGAAGCGACCTCCGCGGTGAGCGCGTCGTCGGGCTCAAAAGAGGGCTCGGCACCGGGACCCCAGTGTGACCCACGACGCCGCCCGCCACGAGGGTCGTGCGGGCCCTTTTTCACGCCATGTCACCGGGTATGCCTCGCCCGTCACAGCGCCGCCCGCGCGGGCGGCACCGGGCGTGGCCGATGCCCCTGGAGCGCGGCTGGAGTGCGGCTGGAACGCCCCTGGAGCGCGGCTGTTGGCGCTGCTAGAGCGCGGCCGTTCCGCCGACGCGGAGGCGTTGGGCGTACTGCTGGAGGGCCCACAGTTCGTTGGCGGCCGCGGCGGCCTCGGGCGCGTCGGACGGGACGCCCTGCGCGGCCAGCCGGGCCCCGGTCGCGTGGACCTGGGCCACCCGGCGGTCCACCGCGAGCAGCCGGACCCGGACCAGCACCTCGCCCGCGTACATCTCGGGGACCTTGTGCATGACGGGTTCGACGGCCAGTTCGGTGACCATGCCGCCCACGGTGTCGTCGGGCGCGGCCTCGCGCACCCGCAGCAGATACTCCCCGTCGGCGTGCTCCGCGCCGCCCGCCTCGGCGATGGCGCGGCGCACCGCGGCGTACGGGGGCCCGGTGAACTCGTCCTCGCCGTAGGCGTCGAAGGCCGGGGAGACCAGGGCGGGGAACTGGAGTGCGAGCTTGAGCAGTTCGCGCTCCACGCGGTGGGCGGGACTGCGCAGGTCGAGCCGGGGGCCGCGCGGGCCGGGCGACGGCCGGCCGTCACCACCGCGCCCCTGGGAGCCGGCCGGCCCGCCGCCGTACGGACCGCGGGCCGGACCGCGCCCGGACTCCGCGCCGGGGCCGTGGCCGGAATTGCCGCCCGCGGCGCGGGCCCGGGCCATCGCCCGCACCCGCCGGATCATGCTCTGCTCCTCCGCCTGCGTGGAGATCCCCGCCATGCCGACCAGCCGGATCGCGTAACGGTCGCGCAGCGCCTGGTTCTTGATCGCGGCGACCACCGGCACGGCGGCGTCCACGGCGGCGACCCGGCCCTCGTCGGTGTCGAGGTTGTAGCGGGCCACGATCGAGCGCAGCGCGAACGCGAAGAGCGGGGTACGGCCGTCGATCAGCCGCTGCACCGCCGGATCGCCCTCGGCGAGCCGGAGTTCGCACGGGTCCATGCCGCCCGGGGTGATCGCGATCGACGTCTCGGCGGCGAACTTCTGGTCGTCCTCGAAGGCGCGCAGCGCCGCCCGCTGCCCGGCCTCGTCGCCGTCGAAGGTGAAGACCACCTCTGCGGTGGAGTTGTCCATCAGCAGCCGGCGCAGGATCTTGATGTGCTCCCCGGCGAACGCGGTGCCGCAGGTGGCGATCGCGGTGGTCACGCCGGCGAGGTGACAGGCCATCACGTCGGTGTAGCCCTCGACCACGACCGCGCGACCGGTCCTGGCGATCTCCTTCTTGGCGAGGTCGATCCCGTACAGCACCTGGGACTTGTGGTAGAGCGGCGTCTCGGGCGTGTTGAGGTACTTGGGGCCCTGGTCGTCGTCGCGCAGCTTGCGCGCGCCGAAGCCGATCACCTCGCCGGTGATGTCCCGGATCGGCCAGATCAGCCGGCCGCGGAACCGGTCGATCGCGCCGCCCCTGCGGCTCTCGGAGGCCAGCCCCGAGGTGATCAACTCCTTGTCGCTGAAGCCCTTTCCGCGCAGATACCGCACCAGGTGGTCCCAGCCGGCCGGGGCGTATCCGACGCCGAAGTGCTCGGCCGCGCTCTGCTCGAAGCCGCGCCCGGCGAGGAACTTCCGCCCGATCTCCGCCTCGGCCGAACCCAGTTGCTCCACGTAGAACGTGGCGGCGGCGCGGTGTGCCTCCACCAGCCGGATGCGCTCGCCCTGCTGCCGCCCGGGGACATGGCTGCCCTCCTCGTACCGCAGCGTGATCCCGACCCGCGCGGCCAGCCGCTCCACGGCCTCGGTGAAGGACAGGTGGTCGACCTTCATCACGAACGCGAGGGTGTCCCCGCCCTCACCACAGCCGAAACAGTGGTAAAGGCCCTTTGACGGACTGATCTGGAAGGAAGGGGACTTCTCGTCGTGGAAGGGGCACAGGCCCTTGAGGTTGCCGCCGCCGGCGTTCTTGAGCTGGAGGTAGTCGGAGACGACGGCATCGATCGGGACGGCGTCGCGTACCGCCTTCACGTCGTCGTCCCTGATCCTTCCCGCCACGGAAGCAGTCTACGGC
>NZ_JACEGK010000133.1:0-15750 GCF_056859195.1 Streptomyces sp. NH27 | reverse complement strand
GTACGGGCCGTACGGGCCGTCGCTGCTGCTGCCGCCCCTGCTACTGCCACCGCCGCGGCGACCGAAGCGGCCACTGCCACCGCCACCACCTGCGCCACGCCCGCGACCGCTGACGGCGCGGACCGCCGGGCGGACGTCGACCATGTACACGATCACGGCGATCAGGCCGATGACCGGCAGGAACGACATGATGCTGAACAGCTTCATCACCGCGGCCGCGATGCCGAGGATGATCAGCCAGAACGCCTTGGTGTTCTTGTCCGCCGCCCGATAGGCGTCCTCACGACGGATCGCCGCGTCGATGAACGCGAAGAGCGCGAAGAGGAAAAGCGCCAACGAGATCAGGCCGAACACCGAAAAGAACGCTGTGATCAGCAAGTCGTCCACCGCCTCAGTCACTGTCTGGTCATTGCCACCGTACCGGTCCTACCCACCTAACGGACCGAGCGCGCATCCGGTGCCCGGTCCATCGGTCGGCCTTCGCCTCGGTCGGCCACCCCGGAGGCGGCGGGCTACTCCGCCGGCTTCCTCGGGGTGGTACGGCGCTGGGTGGCCGACTTCTTCGGGGCGGCGGGCTTGGGTGTCTGCGTCTCCGTCTCTGCCTTCGCGGGCGCCGGCTTCGGCTTCGGCTTGGCGGCGGCCGCCGGACCGGACGGGCCGGACGCGGAGCCGGGCTTGGACTTGGGCTCCACAGCCGGGAAGTCCGCCACCTGATCGGCCGGCTCGCCGCGCCACTTCGCCACGGCGCCCTTGCCGCGCTCGGCCAGTTCGTCATACGTCTCGCGGGTGCGCACCGCGTACTCGGCGGCGCGGCCGACGCTCTGGAGCGCGAGGCCCTGCACGGACTCGCCGATCCTGCGGAAGTCCGGCCGCAGCTCCTTCAGGTCCAGGTCGGAGAACGTCTCGTTGAGCTTGCTCTGGGCGTCCTTCGCTCCCTCGGTGACGCGCTGCTGCACGTCCTTCGGGTCCGTCGCCCGCAGCTTCTCGAACCGCTCCGGCGCCTGCTCGCGCAGCTTCTCCAGCAGCCCCGGCACCTCCCGCAGCTTCTCCGCGGCCAGGTCCGCGGTGCCCGCGACCGCGTACAGCGGGGTCGGGTTGCGCAGACCCTTCACGATGTCATCGGTGATCGTCATTGCTCTCGTCCTCTTCTTCCGTACTTCGTCGCTTGCTTCGTCGCTCTTCGTCGCTCGCTCGACGGTTGCCCGCCCTGGTCCTTCCGGGTCCTTCCGGGTCCTGCCGGGTCCTGCGTGCCGCGTCCTGCGGCGCTCCCGCTATGCCTCTTCGCCGCTCGCTCTCGCCGCCCGGCTCGCCACCACCGAAGCGGCCGCCGCATCCCGCCCCGCTTCCCACGCGGCGCCCGTGCCGTCCGCCCCGTCCGGCGCCGCGGCGTTCTCCTTGCGGAAGGACTCGTAGATCTGGATCAGGACCTGCTTCTGCCGCTCGTTGATCGACGGGTCGGCCAGGATCGCCGCCGGTACCTCCAGCTCGTCCCGCTCCCGCGCGTCGAGCATCCCCGCCTGCACGTACAGGGTCTCCGCCGATATCCGCAGCGCCTTCGCCAGCTGCTGCAAGATCTCCGCGCTCGGCTTCCGCAGCCCGCGCTCGATCTGACTCAAATAGGGGTTCGACACCCCCGCGGCATCAGCGAGCTGCCGCAGGCTCAACTGCGCACTGCGCCGCTGCTCCCGCAGGAACTCCCCAAGCTCGCCCACCTTCAACGCACCCATAACCCCAGCGTGCCCCACCCAGCTAACTTTTGCAAGCAACCCGCTTGCAACTGTTTCCCCTCCCCCGCGTGACTGAGTGTGACTGAGTGTGACTGAGCACGATAGGTGTCCGTTCCCGGTATATCTGCAGCTTCCCGCCGGGTCTGCGGTGTGAAGTGAACGAGTCCCGGACAACCTGCGCAGCGAGCTGCCCCATCGGCCCGCGAGGAGGATCGAACCGGCTTCTTGGCGGTAGCGAACTGAGGGCTGCGTTCGGTGCAGGCGTCCGTGCGTTCGCCTAGCGGTGGTTTTGCCGGAAGGGCTGCGGCGGTGCCGTGCTGTCTCGTGAAGCCACGGCGAGCTGCTGATGCTGGTGCTCTCGCGCTTGGCAGTCAGGATGGCTGGACTTCGTCGAAGAGGGCTAGGGCTTCGGCGGGGTCCGGACTCACGAGGCGTTCCAGACCGGCCGTCGTGATCTTCGCCCACCTGCCGGCCCGTGCCCACATCTGTTTCTCGAAGGCGCGGACGGTCTCGTCCAGATCCTCAGGGCCGGCGGCGATGGACTCGGCGAGTTCGGCGCCTTCCAGCATCGCGAGGTTCGCACCCGCCCCCAAGGGGGGCATCAGGTGGGCGGCGTCGCCCAGGAGCGTCACCCCGGGAACGTGGGTCCAGGTGTGAGACACGGGCAGGACGTGGAGGGGGCGGTGGACGAAGGCGGTGCCGTGGCGGAGGAGGTCGAGGACAGGAGCGGCCCAGCCGTCGAACAGAGCCAGCAGACTCGATCGCACGGCCTCGACGTCGGCCAGGTCCAAGTTCGCGTGCCAGTCCAGAGGGGCGCGGAACTGGGCGTACACCTTGACGTGGCCGCCGCTGTTGCGCTGGGCGACGAGAGCCCGGTTCACGCCGTACACCGCCACGGAACCGTCGCCGACCAGCCGGGCGAGGTCGGGATGGCGGGTGTCGACGTCGTCGAGGGAGGTCTCGACATAGGTGACCCCGGTGTAGTGCGGCGTCGCCGACGAGACCGCCGGGCGGACCCGGGACCAGGCACCGTCCGCGCCGATCACCAGGTCGAACGTCTCCTGCCGCCCGTCCGCGCAATGGACCAGTACGCCGTCCCGGGTCCCTGGCACCACCTGCGTCACGCCCCGGCCCCACCGGACGTCGAGAGGGCCGAGCAGCAGATCACGGAGTTGCCCCCGGTCGATCTCGGGATGGGCCCGGTCGTCCGGACGGGGTCGCCAGTCGCGCAGGACGGTCCCGTCCGTGCCCAGGATGCGCATGGCCTGCCCCTCGGGACGGGACAGCGCCTGGAACTCCGCCAGTAGCCCCGCCTTGTCCAGCGCGAGCTGGCCCAGCCCTTCGTGCAGGTCCAGGATGCCGCCCGGGGGGCGGGCTTCCCGGGCGGGATCGCGTTCGAGGACGGTGACCGGGTGACCATGACGGTGCAGGACGCGGGCGAAGGTAAGGCCGGCAGGACCGCTCCCGACCACTGCGATGCGGTGTCTCATAGCGATACACCGTATTGCTCGTATACGGTGCAGCGCAACGGTACGGTGTGAGCATGACTGTCTGGGACCGGCCGGAACCGCCGTCTCGCCCCGTGCCACTCGACCGGGAGCGGATCGTCGCCGCCGCCATCGCACTGGCCGACGAGGGCGGGCTGGAGGCGGTGTCGGTACGCAAGGTGGCCGCCCGCCTGGACGCGGGCCCGATGCGGCTGTACAGATACATCTCCAGCAAGGAGGAGCTGTTCGACCTCATGGTGGACGAGGTTCAGGCCGAGATCCTCCCCGAGGAACAGCCCGGTGACTGGCGGGAGGCGCTGCGCGTCCTCGCCCAGCACACCAGGCAGGCCGCTCTCCGCCACACATGGCTGGCCGACCTGCTCGGCGGTCGCCCGGCCATGGGTCCGAACAGCCTCGCCGTGGCCGAGGCCACGCTGTCTGCCTTCGACAGCCTCGCCGACGTCGACACCGTCATGCGCGCCGTGGAGACGGTCAGCTCCTACTTCATCGGCGCGATCAGGCGCGAGACCGCGCACCTGCGGGCCGAGCACGCCACGGGCCTGTCCAAGCACGACTGGCAGCGCGCCCACGGCCCCCACATGACGAGCATGCTGGCCACCGGCCGCTTCCCGGCGTTGGCCAAGGCCGTGTACGACGGCACGGACGTGGACGCCGAGACATCCTTCGCAACCGGCCTGGATTGGGTCCTCGACGCCGTGGCCACCAAACTCGCCCGGCCGCCGGCGTGACGCTCAGCTCTTGCCGAAGGCCCCTCGCATCGCCTCAGCAGTTAAGAGTCACGACCCAGCGCCGGGGGATCGCGGCGGACTGTGCAATCACTCGGACGAGGGGTTTGGCCCTATTCAAGCTGCCCAGTCCCTGCAGGTCTGCAAAGTGGCATACATGGGCCTCGGTGTACTGGAGGGGACGAAGCCGTCACAAGTGAACGGCTTCGAGGTCGGCTGGCGGGACGACCATGGTGAACATCGGCTGCCGTTGGCGGATGTGGTCTCGGTGCCGTTCGAGGCCGGGCGGCCGGTCCGCAGCTTCCCGTCATATCGCGGGCAGCGGCATTTCCCTGGGTTGTACTGGTCGTCGACGACCAGTGGGCACGTGGGGTTCGAGTCCTGGCTGGAGCGGGATCACGCGATGCTGCTCGACTTCACACCGGAGGTGACGGGGCTGCTGTCGCAGCCGTTGTGGCTGTTCTGGGAGGACGATCGGGGCAAGCGGGTCTCGCACGCTCCGGACTACTTCGCTCGGTTCGAGGACGGGCGGGGGCTGGTGGTGGACTGCCGGCCCCTGGACCGGATCGACGCACGGTCGGCGGCCAAGTTCGCGGCGACACGGGCGGCTTGTGAGGCGGCGGGGTGGGGATACCGCGTCGTCGGCGAGGTGGATCCGGTGCGGATGGTGAACGTCCGCTGGCTGGCGGGATACCGGCATCCACGGTATGGGGCCGATGAGGGGCTCGCGGCCCGGTCGCTGGCCCTGTTCTCGATACCGTCGCCGCTGGTGGCACAGGCTGCGCTGCTCGGTGATCCGATCGCGGTGTTGCCGACCGTGTTCCATCTGATCTGGCTGGGACGGCTGGCAGCGGATCTGTCGCACCCCCTGTCGGATGCCACGCGGGTGTCACGTGCGGAGGCCCGGTGAGCGGGCACCCAGGGGCACGGGCAGCGTTGAGGGTCGGGGATCGGGTGCGCATGGACGACCGGCTGCACACGGTCGTGGGCCTGTCCGGGACGACCGTGCGGCTCCTCGACGAAGCCGGGTCGGCGAGCCTGGTGTTGCTGTCGCATCTACTGGTCTCGGAAGGCTTTGAGCTCATCGGCCAGGAAACCGTTCAGGGCCGCATGCCACCGTTCGCGCTCTTGGACATCGTGCCGGAGCGGGAGGCCGAGAAAGCGGCGGCCTGGGAACAGCACGTAACCGAGGTGGAGTTCGGCAAGCCGCTGGATGCCGATCCCACAGCCCTGCCTCGTCCGGAATACGACCCGGCCCGTCACACGGTGGAGGAGCGGGTGGCGGCCAAGGCGGCGGAACTGCGGGCTATCGGTTGGCAGGCGAGTGTGGGGACCGTTCAGCGGATGCGCAGGCGCTACCGCGAGCAGGGTCTGTGGGGCCTGGTCGATCACCGTGCGACTCGTCTGTCCTCACCGACGGGAAGGGCCGATGACCGGGTGGTGTCCGCCATCACGGAGATCCTGGCCGCGACAACGAACGAGTCCACTGGCACCCGCGGCCGGCTGCGTCGGCGGGTGGAGGCGCTGCTGGCGGAACGGCATGGGCCGGGCACAGTGGCGATGCCGTCGAAGTCGGCGTTCTACCGGCTCGTCGAGGCGGTGAGCGAGGGTACTCACGCCTTCGGTGAGGCCACGTCCCGCAGGTCGGCGGCTCGCCGCCCGCCAGGAGCGTTCACCCCTTCCTCGGCCTGCCGCCCCGGCGAGATGGTGCAGATCGACACGACACCGCTGGACGTGCTGGTGGTCCTGGAGGACGGGGTGAGCGGACGCCCGGAGCTCACGATCGCCGTCGACGTGGCAACGAGGTCGATCTGCGCTGCGGTGCTGCGACCGGCAGGAACCAAAGCCGTGGACGCCGCGCTGCTGCTGGCCAAGATGTTGGTCCCGGAGCCGTTGCGGCCCGGCTGGTCGGACGCGCTGGCGATGTCGGCGACGCTGATCCCCCACCGAAGGCTGCTGGACATCGACGCCCGCTTGGAGCAGGCGGCCGCCAAGCCGGTGATCGTGCCGGAGACGATCGGCATCGATCACGGCAAGGTGTTCGTCTCCGACACCTTCCTGACCGCCTGCCGGTCGCTGGGCATCTCCGTACAGCCGTCCCGCCCGGCGACCCCGACGGACAAGGGAATCGTCGAGCGGACGTTTTCCTCGATCAACACACTGTTCTGCCAGCACATCCCTGGCTACACCGGTTCGAACACGACCCGCCGGGGGGCCGAGGTCGAGGCCGTCTGGACGCTCGCGGAACTGGACGACCTGTTGCAGGAGTGGATCGTGGCCTGCTGGCAGCAGCGGCCACACGAAGGACTGCGCAGCCCGTTCCTACCGGGCCGACCGATGTCTCCCAACGACGCATATGCCCTACTGGTCTCCCGCACCGGCTACCTGCCGATGCCGCTGAGCGGCCCCGACTACCTGGAGCTGCTGCCAGCACTCTGGCGGTCGGTCAACGACTACGGCATCCGCATCGACCACCGCACCTACAACTGCCCCGGACTGAACCCGCTACGGCGCCGCTCCTCAGGAGTGACCGCCAAAGGCGGGCTCTGGGAAGTCCACTACGACCCCTACGACCTGTCCCAGGTCTGGGTACGCGACGCGCGCACCGGAAAGTGGATCACCGTTCCGTGGACACACCGGCACCTGGTATCCGCGCCGTTCGCCGACTTCACCTGGCGCCGAGCCCGGGACCTGCTCGCGACGCGGGGCCGGGACGACACCGACCAGGCCGCCGTCGCCGCCGCAGTAGACCAGTTGCTGACCCGGGCGGAAAGCGGCCCGGACCGCCGGATCGCGGCCCGCACCCGCTCCGCCCTGGAACCCGCTCGGCCCGTCGCCGCGCTGCCGCAGGCACCTGCTCCGGAAGACGTCGAGGACGAGACCACCGTCCTGGAACAGCCGCCGAACGTCATTCCCTTCGGCGTCTTCGACGCCTTCACCGACGGGAGCCGCCTGGGAGTCAGGCGCCGCCACAGGACATCGCCAACCCGCAGGCGTCGCTGACCACGAAGGAAGGCTGGCGGGCGTTCGTCGACGAGAACCCGGAACCTCCGCCGTCCCTCCCGTCCGGCACCGACCTGGACGAGGACGAACTGGAGTCCTACAGGGAATCCCGGATCGACTACCACACACGATCCGTCATCGTGAACACTCCCACGATCCGTGGTGTCGTCACCACGGGCCGCACACGCATCGTGCTCAACCGGCACCAAGTATCCGCCCGTCGCGGCCTGATCGTGTCCGGCTCGGCCGGCACCGGCAAGACCACAGCAATCACCCAGCTGGGCAAGAACGTCGAACAGATCACCCGGCGGCGCAACCCCGCCGCCGTCGGCGGACTGCCGGTCGTCTTCGTCACCGTTCCCCCGGCGGCTACCCCGAAGATGCTCGCGGGCGAGTTCGCCCGATTCCTTGGTGTCCCGCTGGAGCACCGCATGAGCCAGGTCCAGATCACCAACGCCGTCTGTGACCTGCTCGGCAGGCTCGGCACCACGCCCGTCCTGGTCGACGAGATCCACAACCTCGACCTGACCACCCGCAACGGAGCCGAGGCATCCGATCAGCTGAAGTACCTCTCGGAACGGATTGCGGCCACTTTCGTGCTTGCTGGTCTTGACGTCGAGACCAGCAGCCTGTTCCAGGGCACTCGCGGACAGCAGATCGCCGGCCGTTACACGGTCATCCCCTCCCGGCCCTTCGGCCACAAGAACCGCGCGGACAAGGAGAGCTGGCAGGCCCTGGTGGTCACCATGGAGGACTCCCTGCGACTACACGCCCATCGTCCTGGCACCTTGGCCGCCATGACCGATTACCTCCACGAGCGCACCGGCGGGCTGATCGGCAGTCTTTCCCAGTTCATCCGAGAAGCCGCGGTCGACGCCATCGACACCGGCGCAGAAAAGATCACCAAGCGCATGCTTGACGAGATCGAGCTCGACCACGCCGTCCAGAAATCCCGGCCCGATCGCCCCCGCGCCAAGTACGCCCGCAGGCCGAAGGCGGCCTGAGTGATGGAACCCTGGGAAGCCCCGGTCCGGCTCCTGCCACCTCCTCTGCCGCCTGTCCACGGGGAGGTCTTCGGCTGGTATTTGCACCGCCTCGCCGCCGCCAACCACGTGACGTCGGGCCAACTGGCGAAAACCTTGACGCCGTTCAAGAACGCGCTGATCGGCAAGCGGACGGACACGTTATGGCGCTGGACTCCGATGGTTCTGCCGCGGCTGGCACTCCTGACGGGTCTCGCTCCCGAGACCCTTCGGATGCTGCTGCCAGCGATCTCCCGGATTGAGGCGCGTACCGGAGGCGAGGTGATCCGCTACCGGCGGCGTCTCTACGTCGCGTGCTCACACTGCATGCACCGCCGTGGAATCACCGGACCAGTCCTCGCGCATCGCCCCGCCGACCTCCAGCTCTGCCGTCGGCACGGCATCTGGCTCGACGGCAACCGCCAATACCGTGTCGGCCACCTTCCAGAACTTTTCACCGCTCAACACAGGCACCGGCGAATCGCTCGCCGCTTCCCCGACACCCTGGAAGCAGCGACAAAGGAAGCGCAGCACATGGTCCGATCCTGGCTTCTGAACAAGAAGCAGCCCCACCTGCTCTCACGCTGGAACGACCGTCTCGCTCAGCTCCCTCCCAAGGAGGCCGCCTACGAGAACATCATCAGGCGACGCGTCGACGAGCGGGAGTACATCGCCACCTACCCGGAGTTCGTCACCATGCTCGGCATGGTGGCCGACCCTGCTTGGCGAGCACGACGGGCGCCCCGCCGATGGGTGAACCTCAGCCAGCACCGGCGCACGATCGACGCCGCCTACGCAGAAGCCGAGCACCGGCTCAACGTCCCCTCTCTCCGCGAGAATCGCCACTCACGCACCTTCTTCAACGACGCCCTCTTCCGCTGGACCGACTCATTGGGAAGGTCGCTGATGCTGGTGATGTCCCCGGAGGACCACAACGCCCTACGAGATGATTCCCAGTGGAACTGAGAAGCCCCAGGCCAGAGCCCTTCGGCCGGACAGAACTACTGGGACTGCCCCACCTCACACCCGAACGGGCTCACCGCTGTTCAGATCCACTGGGTCCTCCACGCTCCCAAGGGTCCCAGCTGAAATGACAAGGCGCAGATCAGGAGCACCTCATCGACTCAGATCTTCTGGGAACGGACAGCCTGGTCTGGTCCCAAGCGGGGGCTGTCAGCGGCGGCTGTCAGGATTCCTGCTTGTCACCACAGTCAGGAGAAGGAATGGGCACCTGAGACGTCGGCCCCTTCGAGAACGACACCGCAGGGGACTTCGAGCTGGCACGCCTTCCAGGAGTTCCGGGACCGCGTGATAGATCCGGCCCCCTGACTCGGCGAGGCGGAGCCCGCGGACTGACGACGGCTGCCGTGACAACCGATGGCGGCGGCTGGCACCGTGAGGCAGATGGGTACGGATGAGACGGTGCCGGCCGAGGACGGGACGCGGCTGTGGGCGACGCGGAGCGGCGCGGGGGATCCCGTGGTGTTCTGTCACGGCGGTCCCGGACTGTGGGACTTCTTGGACGACCTGGCCGGGCTGTTGACGGATCGTGCCACCGTGTACCGCTGGGACCAACGCGGATGCGGGCGGTCGCAACGGCGCGGGCCGTACTCGGTCGCCCGGTCGGTGGCCGATCTGGACGCCGTCCGCCGCCACTTCGGGCTGGAGCGGATGGCGCTCCTGGGCCATTCGTACGGCGCTCAACTGGCCCTGCAGTACGCGCTGGACCATCCCGAACGGGTGAGCAGGCTGGTCTACGTCTCCGGCAGCGGGATCGACGACCGCGACACCTGGCTGCCGGTCTACCAGCGGAACCTGCGTGCCAACCTCGGTGCGGACCTGGACCGTTGGGAGGCGCTCGGCGACCGCGAGCAGCGCACCGAGGCGGAGGAACGGGAGTGGTGCGTACTGCAGTGGTCGGCCGACTATGCCGACCGGGAGAAGGCGCGGGAACGGGCCGAGGAATCGGCCACACCCTGGTTCGGCGTCAACTTCGCCTGCAACGCGACCGTCAACGCCGACGTCCGCCGCACCTCGGGCACACCCGAACTGCTCGCGGCCTGCCAGAAGTTGGAGATGCCCGTGCTGATCGTGCACGGCGCCGAGGACATCCGGCCGGACTGGGCGCTCGACTCGTTGGAGCGAGCCCTCCCCCGGGTCTCCCGGACACTGCTCGACGGCGCCGGCCACCTCCCCTGGGTGGAGCGGCCCCACGCGTTCCGCGCCGCGGTCGGCGACTTCCTTGCACGCGAACTCCCCCTCCACGGAAGGTGAGTTCGCCGGCGGACCGACGTGGTTCCGCCCGTGGACGCACCGGTGGACGCGCCGGTGCTACGGACCTTCGTGGCGCAGGGATCGTAGGGGTGGGGTGGTGAGGGCGGCGAGGCCGGCCAGGCAGGCGAGGGTGGCGCAGAGGGCGATAGCGGCTCTGGGGCCGGAGGCGTGTGCGAGCCAGCCGAGGGCGTTGTTGCCGACCACCAGGGCGAGGCTCTGGACGAGTGCGAGGAGCGACTGGACGCGGGACAGGTGCGTGTCGGGGGCGCCCGCGAGGACCAGGGGGCCCAGGTGGCAGGCGAACATGCCCGAGCCGGTGCCGACGAGGACGGCCGCGGCGACGGCGGCGGCCGGGGCGGACGCCGGAACGGTCGCGAGCGCGGCGGCCCCCAGCGCCGCGGACAGCAGCCCCAGGCCCGCGCCCGCGCCGATCCGCCGCAGCGGTCCCCTGCGGGCGGCCACCAGCGCGGCCAGGAGTACGCCGACGCCCTGACCGGCGGCGACCAGGCCCGCCGTACCCGGCCCCCAGCCGTCGGACCGCGCCAGCAGCGGCGCGAGCAGGCCGACCACGGGGAGCACTCCGGCGGCGGCCACGGCCGTCAGGAGCAGCGCGGGACGCAGCACGGAATCGGCCGCGGCCAGCCGCACCCCGCCGACGATCCCCGCGAACAGGCCTTCCGTACGCGGGACTTCCCGGCCCGGGTCTTCCCGACGCTGGTCCCCGCCCGGGACTTCCGGACGCGGCGACCGTCGCGCCTCGGCGGCCGGCCGCACCCACGCCATGACGGCGAGGACCGCCGCGAACGTGGCCGCGTCGACCAGTGCGGTGCCGCTCAGGCCCGCCACCGCGACCAGCACCGCCCCCAGCGGAGCCCCGAGCAGGGCGGCGACCTGGCCGCCGGCCTGCCGGACGGCCAGCGCCCGGGGCAGTTGCTCCTTGCCCACCAGGCGGCGCGGCATGGACCCCGTCGCGGGCAGGTAGAACGCGTCCCCCGTCCCGACGACCGCGGCGAACCCGAGCAGCATCGCCGGCGGCGTACCCCACGCACGGCCCGCCGCGGCGAGAGCGAGTACGGCCGCGAGCATCACCACGTCCCCGGCGATCATCACCCGGCGCGCCCCGAAGCGGTCCCCGACCGCCCCGCCCAGCAGCAGGAACACGGTCCGGGGCAGCGTGATCGCGGTCAGCACCAGCGCGGCCGTCCGGCCGCCGTGCGCACTGGCCGCCCACCCCAGGGCGAAGGCGAGAGCCGCGTCACCGGCCAGCGAGGCCCGGGTCCCCGCGAGCCAGAGCAGGTACGACCGGGGAAGCGCCGTCCGCGCGGGTGGGGGGACGACCGGGTCAGTGGTGTCGAGTGAGGCCATGGCCGCCGACCGTAGGGCCCTCAAGTCGGTCGAGGGCCAGTCCGCACTCCGCACAACGCACCGCGAGGAGTTCGCCCGCGCGGGTACGAGCACGCACCCGGAACGTGGGCCCGGGGGGCGCCCCGCCCGGACCACGCCCCCCAACCACGCCCGCTACCTGCTGAGTTCGGCCGGTTCGTCCAGCCGCGTCAACTTCCGCGGGTTCCGCACCACATAGATCCGGGTGACCCGCCCGTCCGCCACCACGAGGCTCACCGCGGTCGGCTCGCCGTCGATCTCGATCCGGCCCGCCGGCGCGCCGTTGAGCCACACGGTCTCCGCCGCGAACCCGGCCACGACCTGGTTCGCACGCGCGAGCAGCGCCGCGACCCGTTCGGCGCCGTACACCGGCACGCGCGCGGCGGCCGCGAGACCGCCCCCGTCGGCGATCATGACCACGTCGGGCGCGATGACCTCCATCAGCTCCCCCAACTGCCCGGTGCGCAAAGCGGCCATGAACCGCTCCACCACGACTTGCTGCTCCGACCGGCTCACCCGCACCCGCGGCCGCCGAGCCGCCACGTGCTCGCGCGCCCGCCGCGCGATCTGCCGCACCGCGGCCGCCGACTTCCCGACCGCGTCGGCGATCTCGCCGTACGGCAGCTCGAACACCTCGCGGAGCACGAACACCGCCCGCTCGGTCGGCCCGAGCGTCTCCAGCACGGTCAGCATCGCCATCGAGACGCTCTCCGCGAGTTCGACGTCGTCGGCGACGTCAGGGCTGGTCAGCAAGGGTTCCGGCAGCCACTCGCCGACGTAGTCCTCACGCCGGCGCGACAGCGTGCGCAGCCGGTTGAGCGCCTGCCGCGCGACGAGCCGGACCAGGTAGGCCCGCGGGTCGCGCACCTGCGCCGCGTCGACGCCGGCCCACCGCAGCCAGGACTCCTGGAGCACGTCCTCCGCGTCGGCCGCCGACCCGAGGATCTCGTAGGCGACGGTGAACAGCAGGCTGCGATGGGCGACGAACGGGTCCGTGGTCACCGCGTCGACACGGCGCCGGACGCCTGCGGGGCTGCGGCCAACGGGACTTCACACGCGGCGGAGTAGCCCTGCGACTCGATGCCGAGCGCCGAGTTGCTCCTGGTCGCGAGGTTGGCGAAGGCGATGACCACGGTGAGCTCGACCATCGCCGCCGGGCCGAGCCGCTCCAGCAGGCGCGCGGACAACTCGTCGGTGACGGTCGGCGGCGTGTTCGTCATGGCCTCCGCGTACTCCAGCACCTCCCGCTCCAGTGGCGTGAAGACGTCCGCCTCGCGCCAGCGCGGCACCTGGCTCGCCTTGGCCAGGTCCAGATCCTGGTTCTGCGCCTGGAAGTAGCCGATGTCGAGGCACCAGCTACAGCCGACCTGTGCCGCGACGGCCATGTGCGCGAACGACTTGAGGCTCGCGTCGGCCGCGTCCCACCGCCCCACCTTCCCCCCGAACTCCAGGTTGTCCTGTGCGATTGCCGGGCTGTGCCAGGTCACCTCGACGGGCTCCGGCACGGCACCGAGCTGCTCGATCATCTTCTCGCGGAGTTCGGCGGGAACTTCCGCCTTCGGCACGCGTAGCACCATGGTGTCCTCCTTGGACGTCTGCCTGTTCGACATGAAGACACCGCCGGGACCGCGGTTGTGACAGTCGTCAGCGCTGGTGACGGTCGTCGGTTCCTGTGCGGCCGGCATCGCACGGGACAGCGGGTCCGACTCGGCCGGTCACTCGACGCGTTGGAGGCAGTCGACGGCGAAGGTGTCGTACGACGACGTGCGGAGGGCGGCGAGGTGGAAGAGCTCGGGCGTCCGGCGAGCGTACGGGCCCGGCGCCGCCGTCAGCCGGGGGTCCGGCCGGGGCTGCGGCCGGGGCTGCGGCCGGGTCGGGCGAGGGCCGCGCCCGGGCCGGTGAGGAGGGCTTCGGCGTGCTTGCGGAAGGAGGTCACCAGGCGGGTGCGGTCGCCGGCGCGGGTGGCCAGCACCACATGGCTCGGCTCGACACCCTCCAGCGGGATCACGGCGAGGTCGGGGCGCGGGCCGAACGTGCCGGAGCCGAGCGGCACGATCGCCACGGCCTGCCCGGCGGCGACCAGCTCGATCTTGTCCTCGACGGAGTCCACCACGGGACCGCCGGGCGCCGAACTGCCGTCGGGCCGGGGATCGACCCGCCAGAAGGCGTTCCAGGCCGGGTCGGCGGCGCGCGGCATGGGCTCGTCGGCGATGTCGTCGAGGGTGACCGATTCCCGCCCGGCCAGGCGGTGGTCGTACGGCACCCGCAGGCCGCGCGGCTCGTCGTAGAGGACCGTCACGTGCAACTGGCCGGTGGCGAACGGAAGTCGGGCCACCACCGCGTCCACCCGGTGGTCGAGCAGCGCCTCGCGCGGTTCGTGCCAGGCCAGGTGCAGGGTGCGCACGTCGGCGTCCGGGTGCTTGCGGCGCAGCTCGCGCACGGCCGGGGTGACGATGATGTTCGCGATGTAGCCGACGGTGACACGGCTGGGCTCGGCGGCGGCACGGGCCCGCGCGGAAGCCTGGGCGGCGGACCGCAGCAGCGCCGTCGCGAGCGGGAGGAAGATCTCGCCGGCCCCGGTGAGCCGGCTGCCCTGCGGGGTGCGGTCCAGCAGACGGGCGCCGACCTGCTCCTCAAGGCGGCTGATCTGCCGGCTCAGCGACGACTGGGTGAGGTGGAGCGCCGCGGCGGCCCGTCCGAAGTGCCGGTACTCGGCGACAGCGGCGAAGGAGCGCACGAGCCGCAGGTCGAGGTCCTCGCGGGGCGCCGACAGGTCCGTCATGAGGTCAGCGTAGCGGCCGCACTCGGCCGGTTCGCCGCCCATGGGCCAGGTGAGCTGTGGTGATGCGGATATCGGGATGCGCGTTCCGGAACACTCATCGGACCCACGGCGCCGCGCGCCCGCAAGCTAGCAGCATGGGCCGGGCACCGCCGTACGGCCGTCCCGGACGCACCGCGGACGGCCCTGTCCGTACCAACGCGACCAGAGTGACCCGAACGAGCGGAACGAGCGGAAACGTTGAACGAGATCTGGATTCTGGGAGCGACCGGCCGGACCGGTCGCGCGATCGCCGCCCGCCTGGCGGCGGGTGACGCCCCGCTGGTTCTGGTGGGACGCGACGCCGCGCGGCTGCGCGAGCTGGCCGGGACGATCGGTGGGGCCGCGCGGACCGTGGTGATCGGCTCGGCCGCCGGAACTACCGGGTCCGGCGGTACGAATGACGCCAATGGCCCAGCCGGCACCCATGGATCCGTCGGTGCCAATGGCACGGCAGGCGCCAATGGTGCAGCCCGTACCAATGGCACAAGTGGCGCTCGCGTTGGCCATGCCAACGGCACCGCCGACACCGTCGCTGCCATCGCCGCACAGCTCGCGGCGGCCGCCCCCGCCGTGGTCGTCAACACGATCGGTCCCTTCACCGAGACGGCGTTGCCGATCGCCCGCGCATGCCCGCCGGGCACCCACTACCTCGACCTCGCCAACGAACTCTTCGCGGTCACCGGGCTGCTCGGGTTGCACGACGAGGCCGCGACAGACGGCCGATGCCTGGTGACCGGCGTCGGCTTCGGCGTACTCGCCACCGAGAGCGTCGTGCTGAAGCTGTGCGCCGGTCGGCCCGCGCCCGCGCGGGTGCGGGTCGACGCGCTGTCGGCGATCGAGGACGAGCCCGGCCCGATCGGCCCCGCGCTGGCGGCGAGCATCATCGACGCGATCTCGGTCGGCGGGCGCCGCTACGAGCAGGGCCGGCTCGTGTCCGCCCGGCTCGGCGGCGACTTCGAACGGTTCACCCTGCCCGACGGCTCGGCCGCCCACAGCGCCGGCGGCCCGTCCGGCGAACTGGAGGCCGCCCACCGCGCCAGCGGGGCGCCCTTCGTCGTCGCCGCGTCGGGCGCGATGCCGGCCGGGCGGGCAATCCGCGCGGTGCTGCCGGCGGCGGCCGTACTGCTGGCGCGCCGATCGCTCGGCAATGCGGTGAAGCGCCGCTTCGCGCGGATCCGGGTCGGAGCGGGCAGGTTGGACCGGAAGTTCTCGTGGGCGCGGGCCGTGGTCGAGGACACCGACGGCCGCACCCGCGAGGGGTGGCTGCGGGCGGGCGGCGGCATGGGG
>NZ_JACEGK010000132.1:0-15799 GCF_056859195.1 Streptomyces sp. NH27 | reverse complement strand
CCGCCATCCCTCACGCGGCGGCAGCAACCCGGCCCAGGCCGGGCCGGTGACGGACGGCGGCACCGTGAACAGCCCGCCGCCCACCGCCTCCCCGACCGCCTCCAGCAACTGCCCAGCCGACACGGTGGCATCCACCACCGCCGCTATCCCGTCGCCGCCGAGCGCCAGGCTCTTGACGGCCAGCACCCCGCCGAACGGCGGCTGCCCGAACACGCCGAGCGCCGCCTCCCCCTCCGCGGAACGCAGCCGCACCACCGCAGCCTTGTCCCACCTCACCAACCGTCCGAGGAACGCGGCGAGGTCGGCCTCCACCACCGCCGCCCCGCCCGGTCCCTCCGCGAAGCCGAGCCGCGCACTCACCCGACCACGGCCCCTTCGTCGCGGTAGCGCTCCAGGAACGCCCGCTCCTCCTCGGTGATCCGCCGCGGCCGCTGCTCGGCCAGCAGGTACGGCACCACGACCGTCGCCGCCCGCGCGTATACCGTGTCCCCGTCCTTCACCTCGTACCTGACCGTCATCGACGCGGCGTTGATGCTCTCCACCCACGTCTCGATCGCCACCGGCTCGTACCGGTGCACCAACGGCCGCAGGTAGTCGATCTCGTGCCTGGCCACCACCGACCCACCCGCGAACGTCCCGCCACCCTCCAGATCCGCCAGCCGGAACATGAGGTCGATCCGCGCTTCCTCCAGATACCGCAGGAACAGCACGTTGTTGACATGGCCGTACGCGTCCATGTCGCCCCACCGCAGCGGGCAGCGGAAGACGTGCCGCGCCATCAGTCGCGCGTCAGCTTCTTGTACGTGGCCCGGTGCGGGCGCGCCGCGTCCGGCCCCAGCCGCTCGACCTTGTTCTTCTCGTACGACTCGAAGTTGCCCTCGAACCAGAACCACTTCGAGTCGCCCTCGTACGCCAGGATGTGCGTCGCCACCCGGTCCAGGAACCACCGGTCGTGGGAGACGACCACCGCCGCGCCCGGGAACTCCAGCAGCGCGTTCTCCAGCGACGACAGCGTCTCCACGTCGAGGTCGTTGGTCGGCTCGTCCAGCAGCAGCAGATTCCCGCCCTGCTTGAGGGTCAGCGCGAGGTTCAGCCGGTTGCGCTCACCGCCGGAGAGCACCCCGGCCGGCTTCTGCTGGTCCGGGCCCTTGAAGCCGAACGCCGACACATACGCCCGCGACGGCATCTCGACCTGCCCGACATTGATGTAGTCCAGGCCGTCCGAGACGACCTCCCACAACGTCTTCTTCGGGTCGATGTTCGACCGGCCCTGGTCGACATACGAGATCTTCACGGTCTCGCCGACCCGGATGCTGCCGGTGTCCGCCTGCTCCAGGCCCTGGATCATCTTGAACAGCGTGGTCTTGCCCGCGCCGTTCGGCCCGATGACGCCCACGATGCCGTTGCGCGGCAGCGTGAACGACAGGCCGTCGATCAGCACCTTGTCGCCGAACGCCTTGTTCAGGTGCTCCACCTCGACCACGACCGACCCGAGCCGCGGGCCCGGCGGGATCTGGATCTCCTCGAAGTCCAGCTTCCGCATCTTGTCGGCCTCGGCAGCCATCTCCTCATACCTGGCCAGTCGGGCCTTCGACTTGGCCTGCCGCCCCTTGGCGTTGGAGCGGACCCACTCCAACTCCTCCTTCAGGCGCTTCTGCCGCTTGGCGTCCTTCTGCCCCTCGACCTTCAGCCGGGACGCCTTGTTCTCCAAGTACGTCGAGTAGTTGCCCTCGTACGCCAACGCCCGGCCGCGGTCCAGCTCCAGAATCCACTGCGCGACGTTGTCCAGGAAGTACCGGTCGTGGGTCACGGCCACCACGGTGCCCGGGTACTTCGCCAGGTGCTGCTCCAGCCACTGCACCGACTCCGCGTCGAGGTGGTTGGTCGGCTCGTCCAGCAGCAGCAGGTCGGGCGCCTCCAGCAGCAGCTTGCACAGCGCCACCCGGCGCTTCTCACCACCGGACAGGTTCGTCACCTGCCAGTCCCCGGGCGGGCAACCCAGCGCGTCCATCGCCTGCTCGAGCTGCGCATCGAGGTCCCACGCGTTGGAGTGGTCGAGCTTCTCCTGGAGCTTGCCCATCTCATCCAACAGCGCGTCGGAGTAGTCCGTCGCCATCTGCTCGGCGATCTCGTTGAACCGGTCGAGCTGCGCCTTCGTCTCCGCGACACCGTCCTGCACGTTCTCCAGGACCGTCTTCGACTCGTCCAGCGGCGGCTCCTGGAGCAGCATCCCCACGCTGTAGCCCGGCGACAGGAACGCGTCCCCGTTCGACGGCTGCTCCAGCCCCGCCATGATCTTCAGCACGGTGGACTTACCGGCACCGTTCGGGCCGACCACACCGATCTTCGCGCCCGGCAGGAAGCTCAGCGTCACATCATCGAGGATGACCTTGTCGCCATGCGCCTTGCGCGTCTTGCGCATCGTGTAGATGTACTCAGCCAAGAGAAACCGTCCGGCAAGTCGAGAAGGGCCAATGTGCGGCTCCGCCGCGTGAGGGCAGATACGCCCCATCTTGCCGTACGTCCACCCACCGGGGCGAACGGCTAGGTCAGCCCCGGCCCGCGCACAGAAGCAGAGGCCGGGCCGCGGCCCGGGACCGGGGGTCGGGGGCCGGGCCGCGCCCGCCCGCCCCAGGACCCCGAAGAGCCGGGCGTTGACACGGACGAGTCGACGTGGCCCGGCGGGCCGGACGAACAGGCGGGCCTGCCCGTCCGGCTGCCGTTCACCTACTAAGAGGCAGCGGAGCTCTTCTTGGCGTTGCGGCGGAAGAAGAAGACCGCTCCTCCACCGACCACCACGAGGGCAACCGCTATGCCCGCGATCAGCGGCGTGGAGTTGCTGCTACCGGTCTCGGCGAGGTTGCCGGTGCCGGCCGCAGGGCTGGGCTGGTTGACGGCCGGCATGGTCGGCGGCGGGGTGGCCGCCTTGCAGTCCAGCACGCCCTTGAAGGTCTTCACCGACTTGTCGGGCAGCGCGATGTCGATCTTGTAGCCCTGGTCCTCGGCGACGGGGACCGTGATCGTCTGCGACTTGCCGGGGGCGATGGTGTAGGTCTTCCCCTCCAGCGTGAAGGTGAAGGCTTCGTCACCCTTATTGGTGGCGGTGACGTCCACACCCGACTTGGCGCAGTTCACCTGTGCGGCCAGCGCCGGTATCGGGCCCTGGTCCGCCCACGTGGCCGCCGCCGTGGCCTTGATCTCGGTCTGGCTGGTGCCCGCCAGGATCATGGTCTGGCTCGACCCGCTGTTCTTGGAGTTGGTGCCCGCGAAGGCGCGGCCGACCGGCACGCTCGTGGTCGCGGACACCGTCACCGAGGTGCCGCCCTCCTTGCTACCCGCGGGCACATCGAAGTAGAACTGGCTGCCGTCCGAAACCGACGTGACCGGCTTGCCGTCGGCGTCGACCAGCTTCACACCGGAAGGTGCGTCGGAGGCCAGCACTGCCTGGGCGCTGCTCGCGCTGGTGTGCGCAGTCACCGGGCCGATCCGGCCGCCGGGCTTGCCGGACACCGACGGCGGGGTGAGCTCCAGCGACGGCGACGGCTCGGCGACGGCCTGCGCGGACTGGTCGAGATAGTCCGCCAGCTTCTCCGCCGCCGGGTTGTCCGCGGCCGCCTTCGGGTCGTCGGAGAGCCGCCAGATCGCGACCTGGGTGCCGGCCGCGGCGGTGTTTTTGGTCAGCGGACCCGAACCCGCCGTCTTCGCCAGCGCGTCGAGGTCGTTGACCTGCGGGAAGGAGTGCTGGAGTATCCAGGTGATCTTCCCGGCCACGTCCTTGTCCCGGCCCTGCTGGGTCAGGGACGTCGCGCTCCAGGGGACCTCGTGGTAAACGGCGTTGCCGCTGGTGTCGGCACCGTTGTAGAGGTCGATGCAGTAGGTGTAGACGCTCGTGCCGTCGCTGAGGTTCAGCTTGAACAGCCCGGCCAGCTCCGCCGCGGACTTACCGTTCTTGTCGGTGACGGTCACGGAACCGTACATACCCGGCACGAGGTCGCCGAGTGTGCCGGTCGCGCCGCCGGACGACGCGGCAGCTGTGTCGTCACTTGAGCCGCTGCCGCTGTCGGCACTGGCCGAGGTCGCTCCGGCGAACGCGCCGGCCGCGAGCACGCCGGCCGTGATGCCGGCCGCCGCGAGACGGGCAGCGCGCCGCCTGTAGGTCTTGAACATGAATTTTCCCCTCCGGGCGAGGCACCGGGTCGTGATGAGGGTTGGCCCCGCCTGTGCCGAGCCCCCGTGCATACGAATGCCAAAATCCTAGGAACCCCACATGGCATGACCACAGCCGAGAGCGACCTCAGCGGCATTCGAATCTCAATCGTTACGCGCCCACGGACATGTTTCCGTCATTGTCGATAAATAATTGACGCAATTCACGCCAGAAATGCCCGGGCGCATTCATCCGCCGACCACTCAGGGCACGGCCGCCGTCAACTCCGGCTCAGGCGCCCGCGCTTCCGCCCGCGCGGCCGCACCCGCCCCACCACTCCCGCCGGAACGGCTGAACCGGGCCACACCCCGAGCCAGGTCATGTCCGATCGCCACCGCCTCCAGCTCCGCCGCGAGGTAGCGCCGGCCGTCCTTCTCGTCCTGCCTGATGCGCAACCGGCCCTGCACGAGCAGAGGTTCACCGAGACAGACGGACTCCTTCACGTTGCCCCCGAGATTCCGCCACGCGCGCACGGTGTAGAAGCTCGTCGCACCGTCCGTCCACGCGCCGCGCTCGGCGTCCCAGCGGCGCGTGGTGGTGGCCAGCCGAAATCGGGTGACGATCAGGCCGGTGGCCGTCACCTGGCTCTCGGGCTCGGTCGCAACATTTCCCACGACGGTCACCAAGGTCTCGTTCATCGCGCGCTCCTTTCATCCGCCGCGCTCCCCTGCGGAACGCGACAAGACCATCGTGCGCGAAATCGGACGGCCGAGGAAAAAAGATCTGGAAACTGTGGATAACTTGCCGGATGTGGATAACTTCGTCACTCGGACGAGTGAGACGAATGATCCGCCCGATGCCCGGCCGGTGCCGGCACCCCGCTCGCCTGCCGATTAGAGGACCTGCCTGCTGGCAGGAGCCGGACGGACGTCGGCGCGGAGCCGGCCACGACCGCGTACTGCTCACGCACCTCGCGGTACCGCATCAACTCGGCCGCGACCGGTTCGAGGACCCGGGCCCGGCCGCAGTCCGCCGCCGCGTCCCGCAGCCGCCGCTCGGCGGCCTGTCCATATCTTCTGGCCGGGCCGCGCGCGGCGATCCGGCATGTCCCGGAGACCAGCGGACCGCCGAGTCCGCCCACCGCGACCGTGACGAGCGGCGGCCACCACGACATGTCCAGCGAGCCCGATCCGACCGCGGTCAGGCAGACCACTCCGGCCAGCGCGAGAGCCATCAGCAGCCATTGCACGGCCGCGGCCACCGACCACCAGCCGGGCCGTTCCGGCGTACGCGGCCGGGCCCGGACCGCCGCGGCGTCAAGCGCCGCCGGCAATCCTTCCCCGCCGCGTCGCGCCGCGTCCCGCACCGCTCTCGCCCACGGCACCGGCAGTCCGCGGGCCGCGTCGGCGGAAAGCCCGCGCACCGCCTCGTCGATCACCGGCCGGGAGGCTGTCGGCCGCGGCCGAGGCAGACCGTTCTGCTCCATCCCGAGCCGCGCCGTCGGCCGAACTTCGGCCCGCCGCGGCCCCTTTGTACGCCAACCGAGTGAACTGGCGATTTTCCTGACGAAACGGGAATTGCCCGCACATCCGGCCCGTTCTCCCATCAGTCGACTCCACGGCGTGCCGCAGGCGTCCCACGCAGCACTCGACCATTCCTTCTCCGCCGACTGACCGGCGCCGGCCGCTCCCACCGCGTCCGCGAGCCGGTCGACGAACTCCTCACGCGCCGGATCGGTGAGCCCGGCGCCGCCATCGCCGACGTAGAGCGGCTGGAGCCCGCTCGCCATGCGGTCCATGTCCGCCGCCAGCCGCCGCCCCGCAGCGGCGCGTTCGGAGACGATCTGGGCCAGCACGGCGCGCAGGTCCGGCACGCCCTGCCCGGTGAGTGCGGAGGCGGCGAGCACGACGGCGCCCGCCTCGCCGTGCTCGCCGACCGCGAGCCCGTCCTCGTCGAGCAGCCGTCGCAGGTCGTCAAGAACGAGGTCGGCTGTGTCCCCCGGGAGGCGGTCGACCTGGTTCAGCACCAGCACGGTGACATCGGCGTGCCCCGCCAGAGGCCGCAGATAGCGCTCGTGCAGTGCCGCGTCGGCGTACTTCTCCGGGTCCAGCACCCACACGACGACGTCCACCAACCGCAGTAGGCGGTCCACCTGCTCGCGGTGGCCGGTGGCGGCGGAGTCGTGGTCGGGGAGGTCGATCAACACCAGCCCGTCGAGGCTCTGCTCCTTGACGTCGCCGAGGTCCCCGCCGATCTCGCCGCCGTCGCCAACTGAACAGTGGGAAGTGCCGTCAGGAGCGCCGGACCGGCCGGGCAGGCACGGCACCTGCCTCTGCCGCTCCTGCGCCCGTACCTCCGCCTCCGCTTGTGCCCCTGCTTCCGCATGCACCAGGACAGACGTGTCCAGCAACCCGTAGCGCGCGTAGCGGTCCTGCGGGGCCACGCCCAGCCGGTCCAGCAGCCCGGCTGCCCGCTCCGGCTGCCACGCACAGGACACCGGTCGCGAAGTGGTGGGCCTGCGCACGCCCGTGGCCGACAGTTCCAGTCCAGTCAGTGCGTTGAAGAGCGTGGACTTGCCGCTGCCGGTCGCCCCGGCCACGGCGACCACGGTGTGGTCGAGGGACAACCGCCGCCGCTCGCCGACCCGCGCGAGCAGTTCGCTGCTCTCGGCCAGCTCGTCCGGGCTGATCCGGGTCCTGGACAGGCCGAGCAGTTCACCGAGGGCCTCGACCCGTACGGTCAGCGGGTCGACCACCGCCGGCTCGGCGGATGCGTTCGGGACGTCCAGGGCCGAGGGGCTGGTGGCCACCGGGTCACCTCTCCTTCTGTAGTACGGACAAGGCGGCGATCAAGGAAGACTGCTGCCCGGCGGTGACGTCGTAGCCGTCGACAGGAGCGAGCCGGCGTTCGCGTTCGCGGGACAACAGCCCGGCAATGGCGTCGTCGAGCAGGGCACGGGCGGCGTCGCGCAGCCGGACAGCGGCCTGGGCGCCGAGAGTTTCGGCCAGTCGTTCACCCGCGGGTCGACCGGACCTGCCGCCTAGCAGCACCGTGGCCAGCAGGGTGGCGACGTCCTCCGGATCGGCGGCAGGCCGGTCGGCGGAGCGGGCCGCCCGGGCCGCGGCGTAGGCGAGGTCGGTCAGGCCGCGCCGCCAGCGCCGTACCCCCTTGTCGATGCGGGCCGCGACGGCCACCCGATCGCGGTCGGGGCGGGCGGTGGGTTCGTCGACCAGGGCGGCGCCGGCCGGCTCGCGCCGCCATGCCTCGGCGACACGGTCGTCGGCGGCGTCGGTCTCGGTACGCAGCAAAGCGGCCAGTTCCTCGGCCAAGGCGCGCTGCAGCACGTCGGGGCCGCAGGCCGGATAGCCCTGCCAGTACGCAAGCGCCTCTCCGGCCAAGGGGCTGCCGGCTTCGACGGCGGCGGCGGCGCGGGTCGCCGCCTGCTCGTAGGCATCCTCGGCGGCGCGGGTCAGCCGCTGCGCGGCCGCGTGCTGGGCGGCCGAGGCGGCGGCCAGAGCGGGCAGCCGACCGCGCAGTGAGTCGAGGGTGCCGACGGCGGTGCGGCGGGCGGCGTGCTGCCGGGCGGCCGGGTCCTCGGCGCAGTGAGCCAGCCAGGCGCGCAACGCGGCGACAGTGGTCTGGGGCAGCAGCCCGGCGCCTGCGGCGGACTCGGGCAGTTCGGGGACTGTGAAGCGGGGCACGTCGCCGAGGCCGGCCTTGGTGAGCAGGGCGGCGTAGTGGCGGCTGATGTCGTCGGCGACCTGGTGCGGCACCCGGTCGAGGACGGTGGCAAGCGTGACGTCGTACTCCTTGGCGGCGCGCAGCAGGTGCCAGGGGAGGGCGTCGGCGTAGCGGGAGGCGGTGGTGACGAGAATCCAGATGTCGGCGGCGCAGATGAGCTCGGCGGCGAGTTCGCGGTTGTGGCTGACCAGAGAGTCAATGTCGGGGGCGTCGAGGAGGGCGAGGCCGCGGGGCAGGGAGTCGTCGGCCTCCAGGCGGAGTTCGGCGCGCTCGGACCCGTGGCGCTCGGTGTCGGACCGGTCCTGGCCGTCCTCGTCGGCACGGGAGCGCTGGCGCACCGACCAGATGCGGGTCAGCCCCGGCAGTACTCTCGGGTCCGCGAACCACGCCCGGTCCTCGGGGTGGCAGACCAGCACCGGAGTGCGGGTGGTGGGCCGCAGCACTCCGGAGGCGCTGACCCGGCGGCCGACCAGCGAGTTGACCAGGGTGGACTTCCCTGCCCCCGTGGAACCGCCGACGACCGCCAGGAGCGGTGCTTCCGGAGCCTTCAAGCGGGGAACGAGGTAGTCGTCGAGCTGGGTCAGCAGCTCCCGACGGGCCCGGCGGGCCCGGGCGGCCCCGGGCAGTGGGAAGGGGAAGCGTGCGGCGTCGACACCATCACGCAGTGCGGACAGCGCATCAAGCAGCTCAGGCTGTACGTCCAAGATCACCACAATGGCACAATGCCCCACATTGACGTGATTTTGAAGCATATTCGAGTCGATTTGCCCTATTTGAGCCTTATGAGACCCCGATGGGACGCACGAGGACCAGGGGACGGAATGAGCCACCGGCATAACGAGTGCACAACAGCAGCATTTCGACCCGTCAAAAGCGATGCGGCTTCCGCGGCCACCTGGGATTATCGGACCGCTTCACCGAACCTCCACAACGTGTCACGCGGGTGAAGCACGCGGCAGCGGGTATCTGTCGCCCTATCCTTGACCCCGGTACGAGGTCACGGAACCACCCAGGGGCGGAGACAGCCGCGGCCACTGTCCGGCCCCCGTAGCTCAGTGGATAGAGCAGGTGCCTTCTAAGCACTTGGCCGCAGGTTCGAGTCCTGCCGGGGGCACCACACGCAGGGACCGCAGGGCGGCTACCGGCGGTCACCTTATCCTCCTTTTTCGCTTTTACTACGGCGTCGGACCCTGCGAATCGCTGCCGCGGATGGCTGGTTTCAGCCCCCGAGGCCGCTGTTGCCTCGGTTGTTCTGACTACATCCCGGATCGTGCCGCCTGTGCGGGCGGCAGCTCATGAAGCCGCGGCAAGTGGCGCGGGCGGGCCCGTGTTCCCGGAGAGTCACCGTGAGAGGAAGTCGACGATCGCCGGCAGTGCAGCGGGGTCCTGGAACGGGAAGAAGTGCCCGCCGTCGAAGAGTCGCAGCTCGGCGTCCGGAACGGCACCGGCGATGGCCTCGCCGTTGGCGACCGGCGCGATGCCGTCATAGCGCCCGGCGGCGACCACCGTCGGGCAGGTGACCGCCGCGAGCCGGTCGTACACGTCGTGTGTCGCCCGGGCACGCAACTGGAACTCCTCGCCCCGCCGTGCCTCGGCCGGCTTGTCCGACACCAGCCGGCCGCGCATCGAGGCGACCAGGGCACGGTCGCCGGGGTGGGTGGCCAGCCATTCGGCGGTGAAGCGCGTGTCGAGGAGACGCGCGTACCGGGCTTCCCGCTCATCCGGCGGGAGTCGGCCCAGCGTGTGCAGTGGGAAGGACGAGCCGCCGCGGCCGCCCGACGAGGTGCACAACAGCGCTAGCCGCTCGACCCGACCCGGTCGGGTAACGGCCAGTTCCTGGGCGACCATCCCGCCGAAGCTGAACCCGAGCAGGCGGAAGACCGGCCAGCCGAGATGGTCGGCGAGCGCCGCCGCGTCCGCACCCAGGTCGGCCATGCCGTACGGCCCGGCGGCGGGAGCGGACCTACCCAGGCCGCGTTGATCGAAGGCGGCAACCTCGAAGTGGCCGGTCAGGCACGTGATCAGCGGCGCCGCCTCGGCGAGCGTCCCGCCGGACCCGTTGAGGAACAGCAGCCGCGGTCCCGTGCCCGTCACCTCGTAGTGGAGGGCGGTTCCGTTGAGTTCGGCGGTGGCCATCCCGTCAACTCCTGTCCAGCCTGTTCGCGGCGCGGTCGGGGCCCCGGTCGCGCTCCTGCTTACGGGTAACGGGTTGCGGGTTGCGGGTTGCGTCTACTGTCCCGGTACCGGCGCCGGCCGCGCCACTTCGTCGAGGGATTCTCGCGCAGAACGGAGTCGTACCGTGCAAAATGGCCCTCAACGCTTCCGCTCTGACCCTGCACCGCAGCACAACCAGCCGCGCGAATAGGCCACTTGGCGGCCAATCGCCCGTCGGTCCGATGACGCCACCGCGTTCCGGAACCGGTACGGTTCCCCCGCGGTTCGACGCCGCCCGACACCGACGGCAGCGGTGGGGTCAACCGCACGGAGCCCAAGGGCAGTCGAACGAGCAGGTCGCGGATGAGCGCGCCACGGATCGGTTGATCCTCTTCTCCGACGCGGTCGTCGCGGTCGTCGCGGTCGTCGCGGTCGCCATCACCCTGCTCGCACTGGAACTCCCCGTCCCGGCCGGACGCAACGTCTCGGAGTTCTGGAATTCGGTACGCGAACACGACGGCCACTACCTGGCATTCCTGATCAGCTTCGTCGTGATCTCGGCTTCATGGGGCCAGCACCACGGCGTCTACCGCGCGCCGTCGCACGCGTCGACGCGCCGCTGCGGTCGATCAACATGATCTGGCTGCTGATGATCGTCCTGAACCCGCTCGCGACCAAGATGCTCACCACGGAAGGCCACGACAGCGTCGCCACCCACACCCTGCGCTTCGGGTTCTACGCGCTCCTCCAGGTGATTGCCGGCCTCGCCCTGCTCGCGGCGTCCCGCCGGCTGACCGACCAGCACCTGCGTATAGGGGGCGCCCCGGCACCCTCGAGCCCAGGCAACGGCCGTGACCTGCACGGCGTCATCATCGGATTCGCCCTATCGATCCCGGTCTTCTTCGCGACCACCTACGGATGGGTGCTCTGGATCATCTGCCCCTTCGTCGCCAATCGACTCGGCTCCCGCGTCCGCGGCCGCCAACGCGCCGACCAGACCGCCTGATCCGTACTCCGATCGACCGACCGGCCCTCCCCGCCGGCGGCCGCGGCGCCACGCCTGCAGCCGTGGGTTGCAGAAGGGAGGGCGGGCGGCGTACGTCCCCGCGGGATCAGGACCAGGCGGTACCACCCGCATAGTCGGAGGCGAGGGCCGTGTTGATGCCGGAGATGATCGGTGCGGAGGTGGTGATGAAGCCGAGTTCGCGGTTCTTGTTGAGGGAGGCGCTGGAGAAGTTCTGGGAGCCGACGTCGACGGTGGCGGCGCTGGTGCCGTAGTCGGCGACGATCGCCTTGGCGTGGATGTAGAGGGACGCGGTGTAGGCGTAGGTGCGGACGTGGACGCCGGCCGCGGTGAGTGCGTCGAACTCGTCGGCGTACTCGTTGTCGTCGTTGGTCATGGTGACCTCGACGTTCACGCCGCGCTTGGCGGCGTTCTCCAGCGCGGTGACGATGGTGGCGTAGCCCATCTCCTCGTTCTCCACCGACAGGCTGGTGGTGGCGCCGTTGATGATCGCCAGGATCTTCGACTGGGCGTCGGTGGGACTCCACACCAGGTGGTCGCCGTCGGTGGGGGTGATCGCGGTGCCCGCGTAGTCGGCCTCGAAGACCTTCTCGATCGCCTGGACGTCAAGGGAGTTGTTCTCGATGACGGCGAAGTCGCGGCTGGTGGAGTAGTACTGGCTGGTGAGGTTGCCGCTCATGATGGCGGTGGTGGCGTCGTCGACCGTGAGGGTCTTCTGGTGGGTGGCGGCGTAGCTGGTCGAGGCCCAGTGGGTCGGCACGCCGTTGGCGTTGAGGTAGGTGTACGCCGCGGTGTTGTTCGACTTCTCCAGGTTCTGGTCGAGGATCACCCGGACCGTCACCCCGCGGGCAGCGGCGGCGACGAGGTCCTGTTCGGCCGTGGTGTCGGTCAGTTCGTACATCGTGAGGTCGATGTTGGTGGTCGCCGAGCCGATCAGGTCATAGATGGCGCCGTAACCGGCGGACGGCTCGGTGACCAGGGTGTAGGTGACCGCCGAGGGGGCGGCGGCTTCGGTCGTGTCGGCTCGGGCGGTTCCGGCCGTGCCGACGGTGCCGGCGGCTCCCACCACCAGGGCGGCGGCCGCGAGCAGGCAGGCGGGACGGATGTGCGGGCGGGACATGCGCACCTCGCGTGGGGGTTGTCCGATATGGCATGTACAGGACATCACGAGTCCTCGCGGTGATCACCACAGCCCAGGCGAAATCCTGGACTCGGCTTGGCAAAATTCCCCGGCCTCACGCGAGTTGGTTCAGCTTGGTTCGGGTCGGCTCGACTCAGGTCGGCTCGGCTCAAGGCAGCCCGACTCAAGGCAGCCCGACTCAGGCCGAATCGGTTCGGCTGCGCCCGGATGCGCTCGGCCGCACCCGTCCGGGCACGGATGCGTACCGCTACAACCAGTCTGCGGCGAAGTCGCCGCACGGGCAGCGGCGTTGGCTGCCGGTTTTGGAGTGATCCGGATGCGCCCCGGGGGCGACGCGCTACGGCGCACGGAACCCGGCGCGGTACTCGCGCGGCGGCAGCCCCTTGAACTGCCTGAACCTGCGGTTGAAGTTGGCGAGGTTGGCGTAGCCGCAGTCGGCGGCGATGTCTGAGATCCGCCTGTCGGTGTCGCGCAGCAAGTGGCAGGCAACATCGGTCCGCAGGAGGTTGCGGTAGTCGGTGAGCGTCATGCCGGTCGTACGGCGGAAGAAGCGGCTCACCGAGGTGGATGACATGTGGGCGGCCTCGGCGATTTCGTCCATGCCGATCGGGCGGGCGTAGCACGCGTGCAGCAGCCGCACGATCGCGTCGACACGATCGCCCGAGGCGCGGTTGAGGGCGGGCATGTGCCGGGCGCCGGCTAGCGGGAGCGCCGGCTCGCGGGTGGACAGGCCGACGAGGAGGCGAAGCAGCTCGAGGGTGCGCTCCGGCGGCGCGAGGGAGGGCAGGGCGGTGAGGCCGGTCGGATCGAACGGCCCGGTCGGCCCAGCCGGTTGGGCAAGTTCGGCAGGTGGTACGGAAGGCACGGCAGGGGACATCCGCTCGACCGACTTGGTCGGTTGCAACGGGAAGTGCAGTCCGCGGGAGGCCCGTTCGAGCAGCCGCGCCACCTCCGCGAACTCTGGACGGTCGAAGAAGTCGGGCCCGAGGAAGTCCCGACGGAACTGCGCGACGACCGCCTCCTGCCCAACCGGTCCGACCTGCCAGGGCGTCGAGACGTACGTATGCGGCATCTCCGGGCCGATCAGCGTCAAGTCACCCGGCCCGTAAGGCTGTACGCAGTCGCCGACGATACGGGTGCCGCTGCCGCGCACGATCAGCGTCAACTCGTACTCGTGGTGGAAGTGCCACTGGAAGTCGAAGCGGGCTTCGCGGCGGGCGAAGAGCTTCCACGACAGCGGTGCGGTGGGGACGATGTACTCGAAAGCCGCGCGCATGCTACTCACATGCCCCCGTCAGTATGTTTTGCTCCGGCTGACGGGCAGGAAAGTACCAGAACCGGCCATCACAGGCGTGGCTCGGCCGCGGCCGAGCCGGGAGCCTTGCCGTATGACGCCGACTCCCGAGGAAGACCTGCACACTCCGTACGGCATCGAGCCGACCGTGGTCCGGCGGTTCCGCGACGAGGGCTTCGCCAAGCTGCCCGGCGTGCTGGCCCCGGCCACCGTCGAGGCGTACGAACCGGAAATCACCGCCAAGGTCGTCGAGTTGAACACCCAGCACCTGCCGTTGGCCGAACGCGACACGTACGGCAAGGCGTTCCTCCAGGTCACCAACTTGTGGCGGCACAGCGCGAAGGTACGCGAACTGGTCTTCTCGCGGCGGCTGGCAGGTACCGCCGCGGCACTCCTCGGCGTGCCGTCGGTACGCCTCTACCACGACCAGGCGCTGTACAAGGAGCCCGGCGGCGGCATCACTCCGTGGCACGCCGACCAGTACTACTGGCCGCTGTCGAGCGACCGCACGGTGACCATGTGGCTGCCACTCCAGGAGACGCCCGCCGCGATGGGGCCGCTGTCGTTCGCGGCGGGCAGCCACCACTTCGCGTTCGGCCGTAACCTGCCGATCAGCGACGACTCCGAGCGCGCACTGCGGCAGGCGCTCGCCGGGCAGGACTTCCCGGTGGTGGAGACGCCCTACCACCTCGGTGATGCCAGTTTCCACGGTGGCTGGACCTTCCACCGGGCCGCGCCGAACCACTCCGACACGGCTCGCCGGGTGATGACCATCATCTACATGGCCGCCGACATCACCGTGGCCGAGCCGACGAACGACTTCCAGCGGACCGACCTGGACATGTGGCTGCCGGGCACAGAGGTGGGCGGGGTACCGACATCCCCACTGAATCCGGTGCTCTACGGGTAAGGGGTGCCGTCGGCACGGACGCCGGCACCCCGACGCCGGGCGCGCATCCCGGGGGCGAACGCGAGTCCCGTTCTACGTGCGGGTGCGACATGGCAACACGGCACCGATTCGTGCACGTTTGGATTATTTGACCTATTTACTGTGGTTTGTCGGATCGGTGACCGGGCACACCCCTTTCGGCCCCTCCCCGGCGGTGACCGACCGTAGCCCCGTGGGGTCGTAGTGCGAGGAGTTGGTGATCGATGTCCTCTTCCGTCTCCGCTTCCACCCCCGCGTCCGCCCCCACACCCGCGCACGCGTCCGCCTCCCCTCGAGGCAGACATCCGCACGACGACGCCCCCGACACGGCCGAGGCGTTCCGTCGTCTCGCCCGGCTGCCGGACGGCGCGTCCAAGGAACGGCTGCGCCAGGAGATCGCCACGGACTGGCTGCCGATGGCGCATCGCCTGGCCGGCCGCTACCGCAACCGCGGCGAGTCGCTGGACGACCTGCGGCAGGTGGCCGCACTCGGCCTGGTCAAAGCTGTGAGCCGGTACGACCCGGCGCGCGGCACTGCCTTCGAAAGCTACGCGGTGCCGACGATAGACGGCGAGATCAAGCGGCATTTCCGCGACTGCATGTGGTCGGTGCACGTACCGCGCCGGGTGCAGGCGCTACGAGCCCGGGTCCGGGCAGCGCACCAGGAACTGGCACAGAGCCGGCCAGGCCACGAACCCACCGCGGCCGAGATCGCCGAGCACGCCGGCCTCACCGAGCAGGAGGCCGCCGCCGGCCTGGAGGCACTGGAGAGCTTCAGCTCGTTGTCACTGGATGCACAGTGCCGGCAGCCGATGGACACCGGACCGATGTCACTGGCCGACACGCTGGGCGCCCCGGACCCCGCGCTCGACGTCGTCCTCGACCGGGAAGCGGTCAAACCGCAGCTGTGCCGCCTCCCCGAGCGCGAGCGCCACATCCTCTACCTGCGCTTCTTCCGCGGGATGACGCAGAGCATGATCGCCGACCAGCTCGGCATATCCCAGATGCACGTGTCACGGCTGATCAGTCGGTCCTGCTCGGCAATCCGCGCGGAGGTCGTCGGGGCCGAGCACGCCGTGGACAGGGTGGAGGGCGGGGCCGACGACACCGAGACCGATCGGGCCGTGACCAAGTGCGACCGGACGGCTGCCCCGAACGTCGAATCCCAACCGCACCGGCACGCTGCCTGACCGACCCGTGCCACCACCACGGGCCCGGAACCGCGGCCACCCGCCCCTCCCGACGACGGCCGCCGCACCCCCGGCGCAGACAGGCACCGCCGATGTTGTCGACGCCTTCCGGGCAGCGCCGGCGACAGCACGGGCCGCCTCCCAGCGCCTCCCCTTCCCCTACGCTTCACCAGCGCATCC
>NZ_JACEGK010000131.1:0-15891 GCF_056859195.1 Streptomyces sp. NH27 | reverse complement strand
GCAAAGTGACCTGGCGGATGCTGGTGTTCCGCCCGGCCGTCCTGGCGATCGCGCTGGTCGCCACCTACCTGTGGATCACCAACATCCATCTGGACGCGATCGAGCACAACTCGCTCGACAACGGCAACGTGCAGCTGCGGCTCTGGCAGCACATCCAACTCACCGCGATCTCCACCTTCTGGGTGCTGGTGATCGCGATCCCGCTGGGCATCGCGCTGACCCGGCGCCGACTGCGGCCGGTCGCACCGGTGTTCACCGCGCTGGCCAACATCGGGCAGGCCACCCCGGCGATCGGGCTGCTGGCGCTGCTGGTGATCTGGCTGGGCATCGGCGCGCGGACCGCGATCATCGGCATCGTCGCCTACGCGGTACTGCCGGTGCTGTCGAACACGACCGCCGGGCTGCGGGCGATCGACCCGACGATGGTGGAGGCCGCCCGCGGCATCGGGATGTCGGCGCCGGGGGTGCTGGCCCGGGTCGAACTGCCGCTGGCGGTACCGCTGATCCTGGCCGGGGTGCGCACCGCGCTGGTGCTCAACGTCGGCACCGCGACGCTGGCCACCTTCGGCGGCGGCGGCGGGCTCGGCGATCTGATCACGTCGGGGATCGTCAACCAGCGCATGCCGGTGCTCATCCTCGGCTCGATCCTGACGGTGACGCTGGCGCTGTTCGTGGACTGGCTCGCCGCGATCGCGGAGGCGCTGCTGCGGCCGCGCGGGTTGGAGCCGGAGGCGTGAGGCGGGCCGGAGGCGCCGGGCGGCGCGGCGGGCGTACGCGGGCGGGCCGGCGGACGCTGCTCGCCGGGACCGCGGCCCTCGCCGCCCTCGCCGCGCTCTCCTCGTGCGGGCTGACCAGCGGCAGCCCGCTGGTGGCCGACGTGCAGCCGGGCACGCTCGGGCGCGGCAAGCCGCTCAAGGGCGCCTCGCTCACCGTCACGTCCAAGAACTTCAGCGAGAACATCATCCTCGGCGAGATGATCGGCCTGGTCTTCAAGGCCGCCGGCGCCTCCGTGCTGGACCGCACCAACATCACCGGGTCGATCGGCGCCCGCGAGGCGGTCAAATCCGGCCAGGCGGACGCGATGTACGAGTACACCGGCACCGCCTGGATCACGTACCTCGGGCACACCACGCCGATCAAGAACCCGCACGCGCAGTGGCAGGCGGTGCACGACGCGGACCTGAAGAACGGCCTGACCTGGCTGCCGCCGTCCACCCTCGACAACACCTACTCGCTGGCGACCAGCACCAAGAACGAGGCGAAATACCACCTCAGAACGCTCTCCGAGGTGGCCGCGCTGGCCCGCAAGGACCCCAAGGCGGTCACGCTCTGCGTGGAGAACGAGTTCGCGTCCCGGCAGGACGGCCTGGTGGGCATGGAGAAGGCGTACGGCATGCACCTGCCGTCGGGGAACATCCGGAAGATGGACGCCGGGATCATCTACACCCAGATCAACAAGAGCAACTCCTGCCTGCTGGGCGAGGTGTACACCACCGACGGCCGGATCAAGTCCATGCACCTGACGGTGATGCGGGACGACAAGCACTTCTTCCCCAACTACAACGCGGCGCCGGTGATCTACTCCAAGGCGTTCCGCAAGTACCCGGTGATCGCGAAGCTGCTCGACCCGGTCAGCGCGAAGCTCGACACAGCGGTCGCGCAGCAGCTCAACGCGAAGGTGGACGTGGACGGCCAGGACCCACAGGACGTGGCGAAGGACTGGCTGGTCAAGGAGGGCTTCATCAAGGAGGGGTGAAACGGGTCGGAACGGGGTGAAACCGGCCGGGCCGTCCAAAGATGCAAAGGTCTTTTGCAAAAGAGTGTTGCAAAGAGTCTTTGCACTCCCCTACGGTAAGGGCGTGCCCAAGAAGCCCGCGGACGACGTCCGCCCCGACGAGCAGCAGGACGCGGAGAGCGTCCGCGTCCTCGACCCGCGCTCGCTGCGCGCCCTCGCCCACCCGCTGCGGATGCGCATCCTCGCCGCTTTGCAGAGGTTCGGCCCCGCCACCGCCTCCGGGCTCGGCGAGCGGCTCGGCGAGTCCAGCGGGGCGACCAGCTACCACCTGCGGCAACTCGCCGTACACGGCTTCGTGGAGGACGACCCGGAGCGCGGCACCGGTCGCGAGCGGTGGTGGAAGGCGGTGCACCGCGGCACCCGGTTCGACAGCACCCAGGAGTTCCTCAAGCACCCCGACCCCGAGGTGCGCGGCGCACTGAGCACCTTCATGCACCAACTGGCCGTCGACCACGCCGAGCAGCTGAGCAGTTGGGTCGGCACGGCGCACGAGTGGCCCGAGCCGTGGCAGGAGGTCGGGGACCTCAGCAGCTACAGCGTGCGGCTGACGCCTGCTCTCGCCGCCGAACTCAGCCGGGACGTACACACCTTGCTGGAGTCCTACCGCGACCGGGTGCCGGAGCCGCCCGAGGACGAGCACCCGCGCAGCCCCGCGGCCGACGGCTCGGCGACCATCCGGATCCACTTCCACGCCTTCCCGCTGCGCACCGACTGACGCAGACCGCGCCACCCGACCTCCTGACCGACCGGGCACCGTAGACCGGCGCCACCCGCACCGCAGCATCCATACCGCTCATCGCACTTCACGGGGGGACCCGCCATGAGTTCATCAGCCATGCCCGCTTCCGGCCCGGACACCGTTCACGGCATACCGGCCCACCCCAGGGACCGCCGGCCGCTCGCCCTGCTGCTCGCCGCCAACGTCATCTCCATCGCGGGCAACATGCTCACGCTGGTCGCCATCCCGTGGTTCGTGCTGTCGACCACCGGCAGCCCGGCCCGTGCCGGTCTGGTCGCCTTCGCCTCGACCGTGCCCGTGATCCTGGCGGCGCTGCTCGGCGGCCCGCTGATCGACCGGCTCGGCTACACCGTGACCAGCGTCGTCTCCGACGGGGTGTGCGCGCTGGCGGTGGTCGCCGTACCCGTCCTGCACGCGACCGGGCATCTGACGTACGGCCTGCTGCTGGTCCTGGTCGCCATCAGCGGGCTGTTCCACTCCCCCGGCGAGACCGCCCGCGAGGTGCTGATGCCGCGGCTGGCCGAACGCGCGGGCACCACGGTCGCACGGGCGTCGAGCGGATACGAGGGCGCCTCGCGCGGGGCGAGGATGCTGGGCGCGCCTCTGGCGGGCGTACTGATCGCGGCGATCGGCGCGGCGAACGTCCTGCTGCTGGACGCCGGCACCTTCGCGGCATCCGCGCTGCTGATCGGCCTGGGCGTGCACGAAAGGAAGCGCGGCGGGGCGCGGAGCGCGGCGGCACCGAAGGACCGGAAGTCCGGGGGCGTGGAGGGCCGCGCGGACGGGAAGACGGCCCTGGCGGCGTACCGGGCCGAACTCGCCGAGGGGTACCGCTACTTGGTGCGCGCCCGGCTGCTGTTCTCGGTGGTGGCGATGGTGATGGTGACCAACGCGCTGGACCAGGCGTGGTCGTCGGTGCTGCTGCCGGTGGACGCGCGCCAGCACCTGGGCGGGTCGGTGGGCATCGGGCTGGTCTCCGGTGTCTTCGCCGCGGCCGCGCTCGTCGGGTCGCTGCTGTTCGGAGTGATCGGGCACCGGTTCTCGCAACGCGCCCTGTTCATCGGCGGCTTCCTGGTCTGCGGCTTCCCGCGCACCGCGGTGGCCGCGTTCCTCCCCGGGCTGACGCCGCTGCTGATCGTCTGCGCGGTGTGCGGCCTGGGCGCCGGGGTGCTCAACCCGATCATCGGCACGGAGATGGTGCGGCTGGTCCCCGAGCGGCTGCGCAGCCGGGTCTTCGGCGCGGTGACCTCCGGCGTGCTGGTCGCGGTGCCGCTGGGCGGCCTGATCGGCGGGTACGTCGTGCAGTACGCCGGGCTGCGCACCGGGATGGTGACGGTCAGCGTGATCTACCTGCTGACCACGCTCAGCCCGCTCGTCCTGCCCGCCTTCCGGGAGTGGGACACCGCCGGGGACGTGGCCGTCGAGGCGGCGGGGCGGCAGCCGGTCGGCGCGCAGTCGTAGCGCGGGAACCGCCGTTGGGCCCCACCGGGCCCGTCCGGGGCCGTACAGCGCCCGCCCGGGGCCTGTCCGGCCCCACTGGGCTCACTGGCCCCACGAGGCCCGCTGGGACCCGCTGAGGCCCTCCTGGCCCGCCTGGCCCGCCGTCACCGTCAGCAGGTGGGGGTCTTCTGGCCCGCGCGCAGGGCGGACAGCGCCGACAGGGTGTTGTCCAGGGTGGTGACCGGGATCAGCTTGAGGCCACCGGGCAGTGCGGCCTTGGCGTCGGTGCACTCGCCGCGCGGCACGATGAAGACGGTGGCACCGTCCCGGACCGCGGCCTTCTCCTTCAACGGCACCCCGCCGACCGCGCCGACCTTGCCGGAACTGTCGATGGTGCCGGTGCCGGCGATCACCCGGCCGCCGGTCAGGTCCCCGCCGTGGCCGTCGCCCTCGATCTTGTCGATGATGCCGAGGGTGAAGAGCAGACCGGCACTCGGGCCGCCCACGTCGGCCAGCCGCAGCGTGACCTTCACCTTCGACGGCGACAGGCCCAGGTGCTTCAGGGCCGCCGAGGTGGCGTCCTGCTGGGAGTCGGTCATCTGCTTCTCGTTGGCCTTCTGGATCGCCGCGACCGAACCGCCGGTGGGGTAGACCGAGTCGCGGGGCATCGCGGCCTCGCTCGTGCTGAACCACGCCTTCGCGACGTCCGAGAAGTGCACGGAGGCGTTCGGGGCCGTGGCCGCCACGGTCACCAGGCGGAGCTGGCCGCTGGTCGGCCGGGTCTTCGCGCCGCTCACCGTGATCACCGGGGTGCCCTTGTCGGCGCCCAGCACGTTCGCCGTCAACCCGGGCACCACGATGGACATCGGGAGGGGGGCCAGTGCGGCGACGGCCAGCAGCGCGACCACGATCGCGCCGCACACGGCGAGGGTCAGGGTGCGGCGGGATACGGCAGGCATGCGCTTGAGCTTAACGGGTCCGCCCGGACTGCCCGCTATCGGTGGTGCCCGGACCTTGCGGTGCGTGGGTGGCTTGTCGCGCGGTTCTCCCCCTGGCTTCGCCGGGAGGTGCCCCCAGCTCCCCTTGGTGGGTGACCGTCCGTCCGCGGAAGGAGCCGCACAAACCCAGGGGCGCTGGGGGCACCTCCCAGGCGAAGCTCTGGGGGAGAACGGCGCGGCCGACCCACCACCGGCAGGCGGTCCCTGAACCGACAGCGCCAGGCACCCCGGAGGGTCCGGCACCCCCGGAGGGTCAGCGCAAGGCTTCGGACACTTCCGTGGCGGCCTCGACGACTCGCATACCCACCCGCTCCGGGACGGATTCCGCGAGCATGACGACGCCGACGCTGCCTTCTATGCCGGGTACGCCGAGAAGGGGGGCGGCGGCGCCGGCGGCGCCGGCCTCCAACTCGCCGGAGGTGATGACGTAGCGCGCCCGCCCGACCGCACCGCCCGCTCCGATCACGCGGTCGGTCCCGTCGGCCGCGTGATCAGCCGCGCTCACCGCCCTCGCGGCGAACCCCGCGAACTCCTCGCTCTCGGCCCGCTCCCAGCCACCGCCGTCCGCGGTGGGCTGCATCCCGCGGCCGGCGAGAATCGCCCGCCCGGCGGCGCCGCGGTCCAACGGGTGCCGGAAGCCGGTCCGATAGGCCACGTGGTAGTCGGTCCAGGTCGGCTCGACCACGGCGACGGCGAGCGCCTCCGTGCCGTCGACGAGGGTCAGATGGGCCGTCGCCCCGATGTCCTCGGCGAGCGCCCGCAGCGCGGGCAACGCGGCCTCGCGCAGCAGCGGATGCACCTGGTGCGCGAGACCCAGCACCCCGAGCCCCACCCTGGCCCGCCCGCCGAGGTCCCTGCGGACCAGCGAATGCTGCTCCAGCGTGGCCAACAGACGGTAGACCACCGTGCGGTTCACGCCGAGTTTGGCGGCCAGCTCGGTCACGGTCAGACCGTGGTCGGTGTCGGCGAGCAGTTTGAGAACCCGTAGGCCCCGGTCGAGCGTTTGAGACGTCTCCGCGGTCACGACGCCCCCTCCTCGTGAAATCGGCGACGCATCTCACGACCCCCGACATCGGGGTGCGCACTGCCGGTCCCGCGGCAGTACGCGGAGAGGCCGCCGGTCGGTTCGTTACCCGGCTGCGCTCCGCGGCTGCACTGCCACGGCGCGTGCGTGACCGGCACCGTAGCGAGCGAGTACCGCTCAGCGGAAGGGGTCGTCCACAATCCGGGCGTTCCCTTGACCGGACTTTGGGGTTCATCCGGGTACCGATCACCTACAATCCGGCAAAGATCACCGCATTCGGGTCGCCCACTCCTGAACCTTTTTGATCCGCTCGGCGAGTTGCCCGGCGCTCGCCTCGGCACTGGGCGGACCACCGCAAACCCGGCGCAACTCGTTGTGCACGACACCGTGCGGTCTGCCGCTCTGGTGGTGATATGCGGCCACCAGGGTGTTGAGCTGTTTGCGCAGTTCGAGAAGTTGGCGGTGGGTGACGATCGGCCGCCGCTCGGCGGGCAGTTCGAGCAGATCGGCCTCTTCGTCCGGTTTCTTCCGGCTGTGCGAGATCTGCCGGGCCTGCCGCCGCTGGAGAAGTATCTGCACCTGGTCCGGCTCCAGCAGCCCGGGGATGCCGAGGTAGTCCTGCTCCTCGTCGCTGCCCGGGTGCGCCTGCATGCCGAACTCGGCGCCGTCGTAGAGCACCCGGTCGAAGACCGCGTCGGACTCCAGTGCCTCGAACGGCAGCAGGTCGTCGTCGGTGGCCTCGTCGTCGGCCCGCTCGGCGTCGGCGAGCAGTTCGTCCTCCTCGGCGAACGGGTCCTCCTCACCGGCCTTCTTCGGCTTGTCGAGCACGTGGTCGCGCTCGACCTCCATCTCATTGGCGAACTCCAGCAGCATCGGGATGGTCGGCACGAACACCGACGCGGTCTCGCCGCGCCGCCGGGACCGTACGAAGCGGCCCACCGCCTGCGCGAAGAACAGCGGGGTGGAGATCGTGGTGGCGTAGACGCCGACCGCCAGACGGGGCACGTCGACGCCCTCGGAGACCATCCGGACCGCGACCATCCAGCGGTCCTCGGACTCGGCGAACTCCTCGATCCGCTTCGAGGCGCCCGTGTCGTCGGAGAGCACCACCGTCGGCTTGTGCCCGGTCAGTTCCTTGAGCAGCTTGGCATAGGCGCGGGCCGAGTCCTGGTCGGTGGCGATCACCAGGCCGCCCGCGTCGGGGATGCCCTTGCGGACCTCGGTGAGGCGCTGGTCGGCGCTCTTGAGCACGTTGGGGATCCACTCGCCGGTCGGCGCGAGCGCGGTGCGCCACGCCTGGCCGGTGGCGTCCTTAGTCATCGGCTCGCCCAGCCGCGCGGACAGCTCGTCGCCGGCCCGGGTGCGCCAGCGCATGGTGCCGGAGTAGCTGAGGAAGATCACCGGGCGGACCACGCCGTCGGCGAGCGCGTTGCCGTACCCGTAGGTGTAGTCGGCGGAGGAGCGGCGGATGCCGTCGTTGCCCTCCTCGTAGACCACGAACGGGATCGGGTTGGTGTCGGAACGGAACGGCGTGCCGGTCAGCGCGAGGCGGCGGGTGGCCGGCTCGAACGCCTCCAGGCACGCCTCGCCCCAGGACTTGCTGTCGCCGGCGTGGTGGATCTCGTCGAGGATCACCAGGGTCTTGCGCTGCTCACAGCGGTTGCGGTGCAGCATCGGCCGCACCCCGACACCCGCGTACGTCACCGCGACGCCGTGGAACTCGCGTCCGACCGGGCCCGCGCTGTAATCGGGGTCGAGCTTGATCCCTATCCGCGCCGCGGCGTCCGCCCACTGCGTCTTGAGGTGCTCGGTCGGGGCGACCACGGTGATCTGCTGCACCATGTGGTTGTGGAGCAGGTACGACGCCAGGCTGAGCGCGAAGGTGGTCTTCCCGGCGCCGGGCGTCGCCACCGCGAGGAAGTCCCGCGGCTGCGCCGCCACATAGGCGTCGATGGCGCCCTGCTGCCAGGCCCGCAGCTTGTTCGCCGTGCCCCAGGGGGCCCTCCCGGGGAAGGCGGGCGACAGATGATGGGAATGGGGGTGCGAGGCGGCGGTAGTCACGGTCTCCGTAAGGGGGTTGTCGGCGCGGGCGGCCGCGCGCGGTTCGGTACGGTACGAAAACCGCCTCAGCCTACCGGTCGGCGCGGCGGCCTCCCCGCGACGGCACCAGCACGCCGCGGCGGTGCGACCCACCTCACAGTGCGGCAAAAGGGCGGCGCGGGGAGACCGTCCGGTGCGGCAGACTGCCTGACAGCGGTGTGGGGCCGCGAGGGGCGGTGGCGAACCCGGGGGGCGGTATGGGAAGCGGCAGGACCGGACGCAGCAGGCGCGCGCGGACCGGCATAGTGGCACTGGCGGTGCTGCTGGTGCTGGCCGCGGTGGTGGCGGTGGTCAAGTACGAGCGGCGCGACAAGGGCGCCCCGTACGTGCCGCCGCGGGCCGGCCAGGCATCGATCCTGCTCACCGTCGACCAGGCCGGTTCCAGCCTGGACCTCAACACGATCCGCGCCGACGACGGCATGGCCTTCGGCCCCGACGGCTCCCTCTACGTGCTGCGCACCGACCTGTTCAGGATCTCGCCCGATCGCAAGGTGTCCCGGGTGTGGCGGGCCGGCGCCTACGCCACCGGCGGGCTCACGGTGCTCCCCGACGGCACGGTCGCGGTCGGCGTCCGCGGCGGCGTGCTGCGGATCAGCGCGCACGGCAAGGCGTCCACACTGGCGGGCAGCCCGGACCCGGCACCCGGGAAGAAGGGCAAGGGCACGAAGGGTGGCGAGGACGGCACGGGCGGGGGGTCCGGCGCGAAGGACACCGCGGGCTCCACGGGCTCGACGGGCTCTACGGGTTCCGCGGGTTCCGCGGGTTCCGCGGGTTCCGCGGGTTCGACCGTGTCCGCCGGCTCCACCGGGTTCGTCGGCGTGGCCCGGCCCCTGGGCACGCGGCCGGACGGCGCCCTGCTCATCCAGGACTTCACGGCCGTCTGGGCGGCCGAGGACGGCATCGCGACCAAGGTGCTGGACACCCCCGTCGCCAGTGCCTATCTCGACAACGACACCGACGCGAAGGCCGTACGGCCCACCGCCGACGCCGCCGGCGACGTGTACTTCCTGCCCTCGGCCGACCCGGTCGCCGGCCTCTCCCACCGCATCACCCGGGTCACCCCGGCCGGCAAGGCCGCACAGGTCCCGATCCCGAAGAAGATTCCCGGCCTGCCCGGCGACCCCGAGCTGCTCACCGTGCAGTCGCTGGCCGGGGACGGCGCCGACGGCGTCTACGTCGACGCGCTCGGCGGCAGCGGTTCCACCGGCGGCCTGAACGACTACATCGTCCACCTCTACGACGGCAAGGCCCGGGTCGTCGCGCGCAGCCACACCGCCGCGCACGTCCTCGACTGCACGCTGCCGCACCCGGTGAACGCCCTCGAACTGCCCTGCGCCCTCCCGAACGGCATGGCCTACCACGACGGACGGCTCGCGCTGGACGGCATGGTGCACTACACCCTCGAAGTGGCCGTCTCCTGAACCGGCCCCCGGGCGCCCGCGGTTCGGGCCCCGTCGGGGCTCAGCCGCGGGCCGGCTCGGTGCGCAGCCGCGCCGCGACCAGCACGCCGGCCAGCGCGATGGCCGCCGTGGGCACGAACACCGCGGCGAACGCGGCCGGGTGGCCGGTGGTGGCGCCCGCGACCGCGGCACCGGTGGCCGCGCCGACCGAGCCGCCGCCGAGCGCGGTGAAGACGGTGCCGGCGGCGCCCACGATCAGCACGTTCGACAGGGAGTCGGCGACCTGGAGGGCCGCGGAGTTGGTGCCCGCCTCGGCCGGCGGGGACAGCCGCAGCATCAGCACGCTCAGCACGGAGATGGTCAGCCCCATGCCGAGGCCGCCCGCGCACCAGGCCACCGCCACGACCCACGGCGGCACCGAGTGGATCAGGACGAACGGCAGCGTGCCGATCGCGGCCGCGGTCAGCGCCATGCCGGCCTGCGCCAGCCGCTCGCGGTACGGCTCCAGTCGCGGCCTGGACTGCACGAAGGAGCCGAGCGCCCAGGTCAGGCCGCCGCCCGACAGCGAAAGACCGGCCAGCGTCGGCGACAGGCCGCGCTGGGTGACCAGCATCAGCGGCACGAAGCTCTCCGCCGCGACGAACGAACCCGCCGCGATCCCGCGCATCAGCACCACCGTCGGCAGGCCGCGGACCGCCCGGAACGTGCCCCGCGGCAGCAACCGCAGCGCGGCCGGCACCAGCAGCCCCGCGCCGGCCACCGCCGGCAGCACGGACAGCGGCCGCAGGTCCTGCCCCGCGTACTGGAGCAGCGCGGCGCCGCCCGCGAGCGCCGCCGCCCACCAGATCCGCCGACCCGCCGGCCGCGTGGCGGGCCGCGCCCCGCGCTGCGCCTCCGCGGCCTCCCGGGTGGCCCGGCGCAGCGCCGGCAGCATCACGGCCAGCGGCAGCACCACCAGCACCGGGATGGCCAGGAACACCCAGCGCCAGCCGAGTTGCTGGGTGACCGTGCCGGACACCAGCGGCCCGACGATCGAGGGCACCACCCAGGACGCGGAGAACGCGGCCATCACCGCGGGCCGCAGCCGCTCCGGATAGGCCCGGCCCACCACCACCTACAGCGCCACGATCACCAGGCCGCCACCGAGCCCCTGCACCGCCCGGCCCAGCACGAACACGCTCATCGACTGGGCGGTGCCGCTGACCACCAGGCCGGCGCCGAACCCGGCGATGCCGGTGGCCAGCGGCGCCAGCGGCCCGCCGCGGTCGCACCACTGCCCGCTCACCACCATGGCGAGCAGCGAGGTGGTGAAGTAGCCGGAGAACGCGAACGCGTAGAGCCCGACGCCGTGCAGGTCCCGGGCGGCGACCGGCATCGCGGTGCTCACCGCGGTCGCCTCGAAGGCGATCATCAGCACCACGGAGACGATGCCGAAGGTGAGCGCGCGGTACGGGCGGGACAGCACACCGCCGTCGGTCCCGACGGCCGCCCCGATCGCCGTGCCGCCCCGGGTCCCCGTCGTGGATGCCATTCGACAAGGGTAAGGGGCGTTCTGCCATCCACTCCCCTACTCACATCGGGTGAATCGGGTCTCTCCTCAAGGGAGCCGGCTACACGTTCAGGCCACCTCCGGTGCGGGGCCGCCGACGGGTCGGTCCCCGGACGGAGCGCTCTCGTGTGCTCGCGCTCTCTACGCCGGTCGGCCGGCGTGGTTGCGTGCCCAGTCACTGCGCGCTTCGATCAGTGCTGGTCGTACGTGGCAGTCCAGTACGTCGGCCTGGGCCCGGAGCGCTGCGGCCAGTTCGGCGACACCCTCCGGTCCAAGAGCCTCGATGCTGTAGGCGTCGACAAGGCGGAAGTTGAAGACGGGGATGCGGAGTTCGGGTTCGGAGGCATAGGGGTCACAGTCGATGCTGCCGCAGAAGACCGGCACCGCCTCGTTGCCGTGGTCGGCGCTATCGGGGCGACCGGGCATGTGCAGAGGCAGAGGAAGGAGTTGGCCGCAGACGTCCTGGTGGTGGTTGATGTCACTCAGGGCGATGCCGAGGCGGTCCACGGGGATGTGCCTCTCACTGGGGTCGGCGGCGGCCCACGGCGGAAGGTGGCCACTGATGTTGAACCCCGTGTCGGTGGTGATGGTCCAGGTCCGCGCGCTTGGGGCCGACGCAGCAGGTTGGCGGTCGGTGGGGGCCGGATGGCTATCGCGAGGGGGTGTTGCGATGAAGGGCATGTGGCACTCCTTGTCTGCTGGAACTGGGGCCCGTCATACGGCCAGGTTGTTGAGGTCGATGACGGTGAAGTCGGATAGGTGCACGACGAGTTGATGGGCGCGGACCCAGGGCATGCGGGGGTCACCGAAGGCGACCGGCACGGCTTCGGCGACTTGGGGGCCGTCGGGCGTGGGGGCGTAGAGGACGCCGTTGACGCCACTGGGAGCGAAGGCGTGAACGCGGACGGCGGTGAAGCGGTCGCGCAGGTGGGGGCACGCATGAGCGGAGCGGCGGGCACAGGGGCGGCAGACCGGCGGGTGGGCTGTGCCTTCTTCACCGGGCAGGAGTTCGTCGGGACGGGCGTCGATGAGCCACAGCACCCCGCCCGAGGTGCGGTCGGCAGGTCCGCCGCAGATCTGGCAGCGCAACCCGGCCATGCACAAGCGCTGCCGCAGACTGTGAACCCTCCCGAACTCCGGTGTCCCTGAGCCGGGTTGCGAAGGGGTCCGGCTCCACAGCACCCGTTGTCGTCCCGGTCGAAGGACCGCTCGTCGGCATACCGGATGCCCCGCCCGTCGTGCCGCGCAACGACGGGCATCGGCCCGTCCCGCTCGCCACTCCACTGCGCGACGTACGGGACGGATACGGCTGCGAAGGGCCTGGAGGCTTCGGATACACGACGGGGCTTCGTCCGTGCCTTTGCCGTCCCGCCCCTGGTCGACTGCGTGTTCATGGCGTTATCGCCTTCTCGAACGGTGGGAATGGAAGGAGGTCATCGAGCCGTCGACTGGCTTAAGCCAGTCGACCATCACAGGTGCACCTCCGTCAAGCTACTGGCTTAAGCCAGCTGATAGGCTCGTGATGTGCCCGCATTCCAGACGCCTCCCACCCAGCCTCCGAGCAGGCGAATCGCCGACGCCCTCCGCGCCGCCATCGAGCAGGGGGATCTCGCGGCCGGCGACAGGCTCCCCTCCGAGCGCTCTCTCGCAGAGCAGTACGGCGCGGCCCGCAACACGGCCCGAGAAGCGATCCGCATCCTTGCCGAACAGGGACTGGTCATCGCCGAGCAGGGGCGAGGCGTCTTCGTCCGCAAGCCGCAGCGGCTCTTCCGCTTCGGTGGCGACCGCTACTCGCTGAGGAACAGGGAGACTGGTCTCACGCCCTTCCGCCTGGAGGCCGAGCGCCAGGGAAAGACAGCCCGGATCGACGTCTTGGACATCACACGCGAGGTGCCGCCCAGTGACGTGGCGGAACGTCTTGACGTCGCCACCGATACGGCCAGTGTCGTCCACCGGGAGAACCACTACTTCGCGGACGACGAACCGGTCCAGATCGTCTCCACCTATCTGCGGTGGGAAGAGGCGCAGGGCACACCCCTCATGGAGCCGAGATCGGGGCCCCACGGGATCTACGGTCGGCTCGAAGAACTGGGCCACGTCATGACACGAGTGCGCGACGAGATCACCGCCCGCATGCCCACCCCGCACGAAGCCACCCTTCTCCACCTTCCGCCCGGCGTGCCCGTGCTCGAAGTGCTCCACACCAGCCTCGACCAGAACGGGACGTCCTTCGAGGTGTCGCGCTACGTCCACCGGGCCGATCACACCGGACTGCTGTACGAACTCCCCGTCGAACAGGCCGACTCCTGACTCCGGAGGCAGCATGAGCAGCCCTGCGATCCGACCGATCGACGACGGGGACGTGGCAGGTGCGGCGTCGGCACTCGTGGACGTGCACCAGACGGACGGCTACCCCGTGGAAGGTGTCGCCCGCCCCGAAGTGTGGATCAGGTCTCCGGGCATCGTCCAGGCGTGGGTCGCCGATCTGGATGGGGTCGTCGTGGGGCACGTCGCGGTCATGCGCCCGCAGGGCGACGAAGACGCTGTGGCTCTCTGGCGCGAGCAAAGCGGCGAGGACGACTCGCGGATCTGCGTAGTGGCGCGGCTCTTCACCGTACGCCGAGTCCGCGGACTCGGTGTCGGAGAAGCCTTGATGCGGCAGGCCATGGCCTTCGCACGGGAACGGTCGTGGCGGCTGGTGCTGGACGTGGTGGCGAAGGACGTCGCCGCTGTCCGCCTCTACGAGCGCCTGGGCTGGCAGGCCATCGGCGAGGTAGAGCACCGCTACGGCGACGGGCACCAGATCCCCGCGCGGTGCTACGTCTCGCCCGCCGGATGACTGCGCGGCCAGCAGCCCACCATGTCGCTGGGCGCCCGCGCCGGACCGGTCATCGCCAACGGCCCTCCGGGAACAACGGAGTTGCCGGGGCCCTCGGGGTCGCCCGGCCACGTCCTCCGCGAGGCGATGCTCGGCGCCGAAGTGACCCGCTCTGAGGTTCTCGCCGGCGTCGGGGCCGTACGTGGCTCACCGTGAACGCCGTATGGCAGTCGTGTTGCGGGGCGGGCCGGACCGTTGACCGTGGGCGCCGCGAACCGGCATGGTCATAGCAGCAAGAGCACGCGGCCGCGTGCCCGAGTGGTCAGGGACTCGTCTGCAAAGCGAGCTACACCGGTTCGAACCCGGTCGCGGCCTCCAGATCCGGCCCGGCGCCCGTACAGGGGCCGGGCCGGTTCCCGTTCACGCGTCCGTACGCGTCTCCGTGCCCGACGTGCCCGCCGCGCACGGCTCCGGCTCGGGCGGCTCCGGCTGGGGCGGCTTTCGGAAGCGGCGGCATGCCGTGGTCCGGGCGGGGCAACGCCCCGCCCGGCGGCCTCACTTGGCCATCACCACCGCCACGATCACCGCGATCACCACGGCCAGGGCCACGATCGCGGCCGTGATCTTCGCGGCGCTGTACGGGCGTTCGCCGATCACCTCGCCGGTGCGGGCGTTCACCATGACCTGCCAGCTCTTGCCCGCGTGCAGGTACGTCAGGAACCACACCGGCAGCAGCATCAGCTTGAACGTCACGCCGTCGTACCGCGTGTTCACCGAGTTGACCCGCTGCTCGTCGCCGCCGATGTCGGCGCGGCAGTCCCCCTCGATCACCCCCGCCATCCGCTGCTTGGCCGTCTCCAGGCCCTGTTCGGGCTCGACGTCGTAGCGCACCGTCTGGAAGCCGGCCAGGTACTCCGCCTGGTAGGGGCGCGCCTCCTCCAGCGGCCACGGGGTGAGCTTGTCCAACTGCTTGGACTTCACATGGCTGGTGCCGGCCACCAGGATGTCGTCGAAGGCGCGGGCCACGGTGCCGGCGGCGGGGTGCCAGCGGGTGTGCTGGACCTGGCGGGTGTGGGTGACCTCCTGCCCGTTCTCCGTCGTGGTGTAGGTCTCGGTGGTGTAGTAGTGCTCGCCGCGCTCGCCCCGGTAGTGCGAGGTGGTCGCCGCGTCGTACGTCCAGTGCGGCAGGTAGCTGCCCTTGAACGTCTCCGCCTCGGTGACCTTCTTCAGGCTGCTCGGCGCGAACCAGCGGGAGGACGTCCAGGTGCTCAGCCGGTCCCGGGCGGCCTTGCGGTCCAGGCCGAACGGGACGACCGCCTCGGGCACCACCCGCTCGGTCAGTTCGGCGTCGGCGACCAGGGGGGTCGCGCAGAACTGGCAGCGCGCCGAGAGGTCGTCGGTCTCGGTACGGGCGCCACAGCCCGGGCAGACGAACGCGCGCGCCTCGCCCAGCACCGTGGCGCGCGGCTTGTCCCGCAGTGTCGCCAGTTCCTCGATGCGGTGCTCGCGCACCTGGCGCGGCACCTCTGCCACCGCCCGCTCGTGGCCGCAGTACGGGCACTTGAGCGCGCCCGCGCCCGGCGAGAACTCGACGGTGGCGCCGCACGCCTCGCAGGGGTACGACAGGACGCCGCCCGCCGCCGTCCCGGCCCCGGCACCGGTCCCGGACTCCGCTTCTGCTTCCGTGGAACCGGCGCCGGCCACGAAGCCCTCCGGGCCGCGCTCTTCCGTGCTCATGGCTGTCCTCTCCCCCACCCTTGTGTCGTCGTCCGTACGTCAACGGGCCTGCGTGCGTACGTGCTTGCGTACGTCACACCTGCCCGCGTGCCGCCTGCGCGCGTGCGTCGTGCGGCGGCGCCCCTGCGCCGGAGGTGCTCACGCCTGCGGCGGCAGCGGCGGCGGTACGGCCCCGAACAGCCCGCCGACTTCCGGGACTTGGGCGGCGGGCAGCCATCCGGCCATGCCGTCCTTCCAGACCAGCGTCTCGCGGGTGAGGGTACCCGCGCCGACCAGGCCGGACAACGCGGC
>NZ_JACEGK010000130.1:0-15940 GCF_056859195.1 Streptomyces sp. NH27 | reverse complement strand
CACCACGAGACCCCGACCAAGGGCGCGTGACAAGTCGCACGCCGGTGCGCACCGCGTACCGCGCGGGCGCGTACCGTCTCGGCCCGTACCGCGCGGGCCTGCGCCGAGGCGGCCGTGGCGGCGAGGGTGGCCGTCAGTCCCCGTCCGGGGCGGCGGCCTCGTCGAGCGAGAACCACACCGTCTTGCCCTCGGACTCCGGCCGCACGCTCCACTCCGCCGAGAGCAGGTCGAGCAGGACCAGACCGCGGCCGGAGGAGGCGAGTTCGCCCGGGGCGCGCTGATGGGGCAGTTCGTCGCCGTGATCGGTGACCTCGACCTTGAGGGTGCGCCGGCCCCGCTCCCCGGTGACGATGGCGACGAGCGCGGCGGCCTGGTCGGTGTGCATCAGGACGTTGCCGACCAGCTCCGAGGCGAGCAGCACGGCCGTGTCCACCTGGTCCGGCCGGGCCCAGTCGTGCAGCAGCGACTCCAGCTCGGTACGGGCCTGCGACAGGCTCTCCGCCCGGCCCTGCTCGATGGTGAGCACCAGGCGCCGCTCCAGCACGTCAGGCCGCGGCAGGCCCGAGTCGCGGCGCACCAGCAGCAGTGCGATGTCGTCCTCGTTGCGCGGCCGGGCGTCCGCGCGGCGCAGATCCGGCTCGGGCCGGGCGACGCCACCGGGCTGCTGCGGGCCGTTCACCGCCGTGATCAGCCGGTCGGCCATGCCCTCCAGGTCCGCGCCCGGCCCCGGCGACATCGCGTCGCGCACCCGCACCCAGCCGCTGTACATGTCGTGCCCGCCGGTCTCGATCAGGCCGTCCGTGCACAGCATCAGGACTTCCTGGTCGTGCAACTCCATGAGCGTCACCGGGTAGTCGTCGTCGCCGGGCATCAGGCCGAGCGGCAGGCCGCCGGGGATGTGCTTGATCATGCAGGTGCCGTCCGGCATGCGCAGCACCGGGTGCGGGTGCCCGGCGCGGGCGAGGTGCAGCAACCCGGTGTCGGGTTCGGCCTCGATGTAGATGCAGGTCGCGAAGCGGTCCTCGTCCAGCGCGGTGAGGAACCGCGAGGCCCGCGCGAGCACCGCGTCCGGGCCGTGGCCCTCGGCGGCGTACGCATGGACGGCGGTGCGCAGTTGCGTCATCAGGCTCGCCGCGTGCACGTCGTGGCCCTGCACGTCGCCGATGACCAGGGCGAGCCGGCCGCTGGGCAGCTCGATGCTGTCGAACCAGTCGCCGCCCACCATCAGCCCGCCGCCGGTCGGCACATAGCGGGTGGCCACACTCAGCCCCTTGATCGCCGGCCCGGCCCGGCCCATGCTGCTGCGCAGGCCCCGGGACAGCGCGAGTTCGGCCTCCCCGGTGCGGGTGCGCTCCAGCGCCCGCGCCAGCAGCCTCGCGGTCACCGTCAGCAGCGTCCGCTCGTCCTCGGTGAAGGCCACCGGCGAGCGGAACGCCGCCAGCCACACCCCGTTCAGCCGCCCGGCGGCCGTCAGCGGCAGGAACGCCCACGAACTGCGCCCCTTCGGCGCGGTCAGCGGGTAGGTGACGGGGAAACGGCGCTTGTACTCGTCGGCGGTGGCCAGGAACACCGGGCGGCCGGTGCGGACCACCTCGGCGGCCGGATAGCCCGTCGACAACGGCATGCGGAAGATCCGCTCGGGGCCGCCCGCCCGGAATCCGAGCGTGGCGAGCTTGGTGAGGAAGGTGCCTTTGATACCGAAGACGGCCTGGCCGTCGAGGGGGAAGTCGGGCGCGTGCAGGGCGCTGAGGGCCTTGAGCGCCTCGTCCAGGGACTCGGCGTCGGCGACGGTGTGGCCGGTGGCGACGAGGAGGGCGTCGCGGTGGCGGGAGCCGGTAACGGCGAAGGAGCCGGGGTTGCTGGTGGCGCCGTCGGGCGCGCCGGTGGTCGCCGGGCGGGCGGCGCGGGCGGGGGAGTCGCCGGTGGTGCTGTCGGCAGTGCCGTCCGGGGAGCCGTCCGAGGTGGCGCTCGGCCTGGGGTGCTCGGTCCCGCCGTCCTGGGCGTCTTCGCCTACGGGGGTGTCCGGCGCGGGCAGGTCGGGGAAGGGTTCGGCGCTGTCCACGGGGATGGGCGGCTCGGGCTCCGGGCCGCGCCGCGCCGCCGGGTCCGCGCGCAACTGGTTGAGCGCGTCGATCTGCCGGAGTTCGGCGTCCTCGTCCCGGTCCTGAGCCGGCCTGTCCCGTTCACCGCCCATCCGCGCCCTTTCGCTCGTGCCCGCTCGTGCCCGTTCATGTCGGGCGCGCCGCCCGCCGGCCAGGGCTGTACCGTTCGTTAGCTTTCGTCCCGATCGTACGCTTACGGTCCGGGGTGCGACAGGGAGTGGATCGGGTTCGTCGGCGCCCATGCTCCGACGGGGCCGGGCTCCCCGCACCCGCGGCAGCGCACGGCGGCGGCCCGGCATCGGGGGCGTGGCCCGCGCGGGGCACGCCCCCGATGCACGTCCGCGCGCCGCTTTCGGGTCCGGGCGTGACCGGCGTTGACTGGGTGTAATGGCCGCCATCCTGGAGTGCACCCATGACAGTCCCGCCGTCCGGGCCGCACCCGGCGCCCGTCGTGTTCGCCGCCCCCTTCGCCGACCGCTCGGCCTGGGCGGTGGGCCGCACCTCCGCCTACCCGCCCGACGGCCGCAACCCCGGTGACAACAAGCTCGACCAGATCGGCCCCTCCTACGGCCCCACCGCCGCCGGCGTCTTCCAGGCCCGTGCCACGGGCGGCGGCCTCTGGCACACCGACCTGGTCTCCACCGAGTACGCCCCCGGCGGCTTCGAACTGCTGCCCGGCGACGAGCTCTCCGCGACCTGCGTCGTGGACGACACCCCGGGCGCCTGGCCCGCGCTGTGGACGTGGGGCCGCGACATCTCCGCCGGCCACCCGCAGCCCGGCCACGGCGAGGTCGACGCCTTCGAGTACCACTCCACCAATCCGCACATGCTCGAACTGACCAACCACGTCGGCGGCGCGGGCGACTACGCAGACGGCGTCGTCACCCCCGGCCGCCCCTTCCGGCTGGACGTCGTACTCGGTGCCCGCAGCGTGAGCTGGCAGGTCGACGGCCGGACGGTCTACGACGACGGGCGGGGCGTCGGCACCCGGTGGCGCGCGTGGCTGGTGGTCTGCATCAGCGTCTCGGCAGGCGCGTACGGCCACCCGGCGCCCGGTCCCGGGGCGCGCGAGCTGAGCTGGCAGTGTACCGACCTGGAGGTGCGCCGCCCGGGTGCCGACCGGGGCTGATCCGATCCGGCCGCCCGATCCGGCCGCCCGACCCCGCCAACTCCGCTTTGGTCCAGACCTATTGACGGGTGGTCGAGACCACTTTACGATCCGGGCCACCACGTGATGCCCATGCGTCACATCGGCATCTCCACTTCACTCCGAAGCCCGGGCCGTCATGGCCGCCCCCCACCGGCTCGGTGACCCGCGGTCCGCGGCGCGAGACAGGGAGCACACATGCCCGCTACCCACGGCCGCCGGCTGCGCCTGATCGGCGCCGGCCTCGCGGCGGCCTGCCTGGCGCAACTGCCGCTCGCCGCGGCGACGCACGCCGACACCCCGACCCGCACCGCCACCGTCAGCACCACGTCCGCCGCTGCCGGCACGTCCGCCACCGCCGCCACGACGTCGACGCGTCCCGCCGTCGCGCCCGCCGACGACACCTGCGCCACCAAGCCCCGGCCCGCCGGCAAGGTCCTCCAGGGGTACTGGGAGAACTGGGACGGCGCCGCCAACGGCGTCCACCCCGGCATGGGTTGGATACCGATCACCGACAGCCGTATCGCCCAGCACGGTTACAACGTGATCAACGCGGCCTTCCCCGTCATCGAGTCCGACGGCACCGTGCTGTGGCAGGACGGCATGGACACCGGCGTCAAGGTGCCCACGCCCGCCGAGATGTGCCAGGCCAAGGCGGCCGGCGCGACCATCCTGATGTCGATCGGCGGCGCCGCCGCGGGCATCGACCTCAGCTCCAGCACGGTCGCGGACCGCTTCGTGGCCACCGTGGTGCCGATCCTGAAGGAGTACAACTTCGACGGGATCGACATCGACCTCGAGACCGGTCTGACCAACAGCGGCGACATCAACACGCTGTCCACCTCGCAGGCGAACCTGGAACGCATCATCGACGGCGTGCTCTCCCAGATGCCGGCCGGCTTCGGTCTGACCATGGCGCCCGAGACCGCCTACGTCACCGGCGGCAGCATCACCTACGGCTCGATCTGGGGCGCCTACCTGCCGATCGTGAAGAAGTACGCCGACAACGGCCAGCTGTGGTGGCTCAACATGCAGTACTACAACGGCAGCATGTACGGCTGCTCCGGCGACTCCTACGAGGCCGGCACGGTCGCGGGCTTCACCGCGCAGACCACCTGCCTCAACAACGGTCTGACCATTCAGGGCACCACCATCAAGGTCCCCTACGACAAGCAGGTGCCCGGCCTGCCCGCGCAACCGGGCGCGGGCGGCGGCTATATGGCGCCGAACCTGGTCGGGCAGGCGTGGAACTCCTACAGTGGCGCGCTCAAGGGCCTGATGACCTGGTCGCTGAACTGGGACGGCTCGCAGGGGTGGACCTTCGGCGACAACGTGAAGTCGCTCCAGGGCCGTTGAGCCGGATCCCTGGAACGGGGCCGCCGTAAGACCGCACCCACGGCGGCCCCGCATCCGTCCGGCCCTGCCTCCACCGGGCTCCTCATCCACCGGGCTGCTCATCCGTCCGGATCGCCGCTCCCGCGTCGGAGCGGCGGTCCGGACGGTCTGTCGGTGCCGCCCTGTAGCGTGAACGCGCGCCGACCCGCGCACCCCAGTGCCGAACTCCGGGAGGACGCAGCGATGGCGACCAGCGCACGCGGCGACGACGACACGGACGCGCCCGCGGACCCGGCGCCGTATCCGCCGGTGGAGCCGGCGGCGATCGCCGAACTCGCCCTCGACCTGCCGGAGACCACCGAGGAGAACCCGTTCGGCCCCGACGTGGACGTCTACAAGGTCGCGGGCAGGGTCTTCGCGATCCTCAGCCCCGACGCCGACCCGCCGTCCGTCTCCCTCAAGTGCGACCCGGCGCTCTCCCTGCACCTGCGGGACCGCTACGCGGCCGTCATCCCCGGATACCACCTGAACAAGAAGCACTGGAACACCGTGACGCTCGACGGCACCATCGCCCCGGACGAGATCGACGACCTCGTCGCGCACTCCTACTCGTGCGTGGTGGCGGGCCTGCCCAAGGCCGCCCGCGACCGCCTCACGCTGCTCACCCCCGCTGTCACGCCGCTCCTCCCCTGAACCTCGCGGGAGTGACCGTATTGCCTCTGCTGGGTCAGGAGTACGCCCGAGCGGCGCATGAAACGGGTGCTGCCCGGCCATCATTAAAGATGGTCCGTCATGTGCAATTGCACGTGTGGCCGTGTTCGATCACTTCCACTGCGAGGAGGAGAACGATGACCGGTCGGGACGAAGGCGCGAAGCGCCACGTTGCTCCGCGGCATCGGCCGAACGTGGCCGAATCCGCGGTGTGTTGGCGGAAAAGCTCGTACAGCAACCATGAGAGCAACTGCGTCGAGGTGGCCGAACTCGACCACGAAACAGTCGGAATACGCGATTCGAAGGACAAGAACGGTCCGATTCTGACCTTCGGTCGCAGCGCGGTGCGTGCGTTCGTGGCCGGTACCGCCCGTGGCGAGTTCGCCGTCGAGTAGCGAGATCAAGCCAGATGTGACGTCGGGCCCTCCGCTTCGTGAGCGCTACGGCACGATAGGTGACCCATACGGGGTGCGACGCCCCGAGAAGGAGACCGATCGTGCCAGCTCAACCGTCTCGCAGTCCGCGTGGGGCCCGTAACGTCCACGACCTGTCCGGTCGGGCGCCGACGGCGCAACGGATGATCTTCGGTGAGACGCTGAGACAGCGCCGGCAGGCACTCGGCCTCACCGCCGAGGACGTCGTGCGTCAGATCGGCCACTCCGCGTCCAAGATCAGCCGGATGGAGAACGGGCGGCACGACTTCAAGGAAACCGACCTCCAACGCCTGCTGGACGTCTACGGCGTGAACGACGAGACCGAGCGCGACCTGCTGCTCGACCTCGCCCGCGCCGCCAACGAGCGCGGCTGGTGGGACGCCTGGAGCGACGTCTCCACCAAGACCCTCCAGACCCTGGTCAGCCTGGAGGACATGGCCCAGCGCATCCGCAGCTACGAGATCGCCCAGCTGCCGGGCCTGGTGCAGACCGCTGAGTACACCCGCGCCCTGGTCCGGGCCAACGCGCCCGGCAAGAGCGAGCAGGACATCGACCGGATCATCGAGCTGCGCGCGATGCGGCAGCAGCGGCTGATGCGCTCGCCCGGCAAGAAGCTGCTGTGCGTGCTGGACGAGGTCACCCTGGTGCGCCCGTACGGCTCCCGCGAGGGCATGCGCCGCCAGCTCGAACACCTGATATCCCTGGCCGACGATCCCGACATAGGCTTCAACCTGGTGGAGTTGACCCGGCAGAACCTGCCGGTGCAGATCGGCACCACCACGATCTTCGACTTCGCCGACGGCCAGCTCCCCGACATCGTCTACATCGAGCGTTCCGGCGGTGGCCTCTACCTCCAGGAGGAGCACGAGGTCGACGAACACGTCAAGGGCTTCGATCGGTTGATGATTGCCTCGCTCGGCCAGCGCGCGACCGTCCGCCGCATCCAGGACCACATCAAGAAGTTCCGCTAGCGACCGCACGGCGATCGCACCGGCTGACGCACCGAGCGCCAAGGACCTTGACAGTCAAGGTCCTTGGCGCTCGGAGTGTCAGCCGGTCCGGCCGGCGCTCAGCCCTTGCGGGCCACGCCCGCGTACAGCGACGACTGCGCGTTGGTGACCAAGGAGGGGTCCCCGCCCGCATCAGGCCGCCACAGGTGGGCGACCTCCACGCCGGGCTCCACGAGCTCCAGGCCGTCGAAGAATCGTTCCACCTCGGCCTTGGAGCGGACCTGTAGCGGGGTGCCGCCGTCGGTGTAGATGTCCATGATCGCGGCCCAGGCGTCGGGGTCGAAGTCCGGGGTGCAGTGCGACAGAGCCAGATACGAGCCCGGCGCGAGCCGATCGACCAGGGTGCTCACCACGCCGTAGGCGTCCCGCGCGTCGGGCACGAAGTGCAGCACCGCGTTCAGGCTCAGGCCGACCGGCTCCGAGAAGTCCACGCACCGTGCCGCCTCCACCGCGACGATCAGCGCCTCCGGGTCGGTGACGTCGGCCTCGACGTATTCGGTGGCGCCCTCGGCGGAACTGCTCAGCAGGTTGTCGGCGTAGACCAGCACGATCGGGTCGTTGTCCGCGTAGACGATCCGGGCCTGCGGAACCTCGCGCTGCACGACCTCGTGCAGGTTCGGCTGGGTGGGTATGCCGGTGCCGATGTCGACGAACTGGCGTATGCCGCGCTCGCGGGCGAGGAAGCGGGCCGAGCGGTGCACGAAGGAGCGGTTGACCCGGGCGACGGTCCTGATCGAGGGGAACCGGCGGATCACGTCCTCGGCGGCGGTCCGGTCCACGGCGTAGTTGGTCTTGCCGCCCAGGTAGTAGTCGTACATCCGCGCGCTGTGCGGGAGGTCCTGCCGCAACCGGTCGGAAACGCCGGTCTCCTCGGCGAATGTCGCTTCTTCCTCGGCCACGCGCGGCACCCATCCTTCGCTACCACTCATCGGGCCGGGCGGCCCTGCCGAATCCGTCGGCCCGTCGAGCCCCTTGCGGCTCTGCCGGCACTGTTCCTACCCGGTGCCACCATGTCCTATCCGGTTGCGGGCCACCGGCGCCACCCCTGAAAAGGGTGAACGGCCAGGCCCCGTCACGCCACCGTCGCCTCCTCCAGGGCGAGCAGCAGCCGCTTGGCGTCCGCGCCACCCGCGTACTGCCCGGGGGAGCCGTCGGAGCGCACCACGCGATGGCAGGGCACCACGACCGGCAGCGGGTTGGTGGCACACGCGGTACCGACCGCGCGCACCGCGCGAGGGCTGCCGGACGTGGCCGCCACCTGCGCGTAGCTCTCCGTGCGACCGTAGCCGATGGTGGGCAGCAGGCTCAGCACTTCACGTCGATAGCCCTTCGACAACCGCCAGTCCAGTGGCAGTTCGAAGGTCCTGCGGCGCCCGGCGAAGTACTCGTCGAGCTGCCGGGCCGCCTCGTCCAGCCGCCCGGGCGCGCGCAGCACCCGCGGACCGACCCGGTCGGCGAGTTGCTGGAGCACCGCGGCGTGGTCCTGCACCGCGTACGCGATCCGCACCACGCCCTCGTCGGTGGCGGCCAGCAGCAGCGTGCCCGCCGGGGTGTCCAGGGTGCGGTAGGCGACGTCCAGCACGCCCTCGCGGACCGCCTGTTCGGCCAGCCGCGCGTGCAGCCGCGCCATCGCCTCGGTGTCGTGCTCGGGCAGGCCCGCGAACGGGTCCGGCCCGACGGGTCCGGTGGCGGTCATGGTCATCGTCCCTTCACTCCCGTCTCGTTGCCGGCGGCCGCGCTTCGACGACCGCCCGTGCCTGTGCCGGTTCCGGGGCCCGGGTCCGTATCCGGGTCGGGGTGCGCCGGGTAGGTGCGGCGCAGCGTCCGCATGCCGTCGGCCGCGGCCCGGCGTGCCGCGTCGGTGCTGCCGCCCGTCACGGCGGCGATCTCCTTGTACGGCAGCCCGGCGAGGTAGTGGTACGCCACCGCGTGCCGTTGCCGTTCGGGCAGCGCTTCGAGGGCGCGCCACAGGTCGGGGTCCCAGTCCTCGGGGCGGCCCGAGGCACTCGCCCGCTCGGGCAACGCACCGGCCGGTACCGGCCGTCGCGCGTTGGCGCGCGTCACGTCGATCGCCTTGCGGTGCGCGACGGTCACCAGCCACGCGGCCACGTTCGCGTCCGCGGGCAGTTCCGGATACGCCCGCAGCGCCGCGAGGAACGTCTCCGACCAGGCGTCCTCCGAGTCGTGCGGGCCCAGGACGGCACGGACGACCCGCAGCACCATCGGCCCGTGCTCGGTCACGATCTGTTCGAACGGTGGCTTGCTCACACCCTGTCAACGCTCCGGGCGGCCGGAACGTGAGCCCCCGGCGCGGAAAGACCCGGGAAAGGTGCGGTCGCCGCGTGCCGCGCGGCCGTTGCCGGCGGCGCCGTTCAGAACAGCCGCGCCTCCTTCTCCTCGGCGGGCTCCTCCAGGTCCAGCAGGAACCGCTTGCGCTCCAGGCCGCCCGCGTACCCGGTGAGCTTCCCGCCCGCGCCCACCACACGGTGGCAGGCCACCACCAGCGACAGCGGGTTCGCGCCGACCGCGCCCCCGACCGCCTGCGCGAGCTGCCGGTCGCCCAGGTCGGCGGCCAACTCCCCGTACGTACGGGTCCGGCCGTAGGGGATCGCCGCGATCAGGTCCCACACCCGGCGGTGGAACTCGTCGCCCTCGGGCGCCAGCGGCAGCTCGAACTCCCGCCGCTCGCCCGCGAAGTACTCCTTCAGCTGCTGCCGGGCCGGGGCGAACCCGGCGTCGTCGCGCCCGCCGAACTCCTCGGGCTTCGGCCGGCCGCGGTGCCGGTGCGCGAAGTACAGCCCGCTCAGCGCGCCGTCCTCGGCCACCAGCACCAGATCCCCGACCGGCGAGTCGACCACCGTGTGCGTCCTCATCGCCGCGCTCCTCCACGTCCCGGGCGGCCCTCGGTGCGGACCGCCGACACACCGTAGACGCGGCGCGGGCCCGGAACGTGAGATCCGGGCCCGGAACGTGAGATCCGGGCCCGGAACGTGAGATCCGGGCCCGTGATGTGTGCGGCGGGCCGGTCCGCCGGCGCGGAACGTTCGCGCGGAGCGTCTGCTCAGACCGCGGTCGGCCCGGACGACGGCTTGAGCGCGACGGCCGCCTCGGCGGTGTGCACCAGGAACGTCAGCGACTCCTGGAAGTACAGGTCGACGGTCGTGGCGGTGTGGCCGAGGTAGCCGATCGACACGTCCTGGCCGAGCCGCAGCTCGAAGTCGCCGCCGCGGGTGGCGAGCAGGAACGCCCCGTCGATCGCCGGCGCCCACACGATGTCGCCGTCCAGCAGCCGCGCGAGGTGCTGGTGGATCGGGTAGCCGTGGTCGGAGGTCTCGCTGACCGCGGTGTACGCGTCGGCGCTCAGCGCCAGCGTGTACGCGCCGTCGACACCGGCCAGCCGCAGCGTGGTGACGGCGTGGCTGATCGCGTCCGGGTACTCCCGTACGTCGGCGGGGAGCGTCAGTTCGGGGTTGGAGGAGGCCGCCCGGATGCCGGTGATGCCCGCGGCGGCGTATCCCTCGAAGACCGCGCGGTCCTCGGCGTAGGCGAGCTGCTTGGCCGCGTCCTTGACCGGCTGCCAGTCCGCGTCCTTCGCGCCGCGCGCCACGTCGTCGCACTGGCCGCGGTCGACGCTGAACGGTACCCGCAGCTCCACCACGGGCTGCGAGCGGCGGGTGCGGGCGGTCACGCCGTGCCCGGGCGCGGCGATTTCGTCCAGGTGCCCGGTCGGCACCGCGGCCAGCTCCAGGCCCCCGGGCTCGGGCACGTCCACGATGCGGCGGGCCGCGACGTTCCGGGCGAAGGTGCGCCGGGCCTCGGCCTCCAGGTCGGCCCACGCGGCGTCGGAGATGGGCGCGAGTTCGCGGTGCAGGTTGTTCACGAGGGCGTGCTCCTGTTCAGGTTGCCGATGCCGAGGCTGCCGTCGGAGGTGGACCGTGCGGGGCCGGGTTCCGGTGCGGGCACCTGCGCGGGGCCGGAAGGGGGTTCGGCCGCCGGCCGCGGCGCGGACCCGGCCGCCGCCCCGAGCCCCGGGGCGTCCGGCAGGTCGTCGAGGAAGTCCGCGGACGGCGTGTAGAAGAGGGTGCCGGTGACGGCGGTGGAGAAGTCGAGGATGCGGTCGTGGGTGGCGGCCGATGTGCCCAGGAACATGTTGCGCAGCATCTGCTCGGTGACGTCGGGGGTGCGGGCGTAGCCGATGAAGTACGTGCCGAACTCCCCGCGGCCCGGGCTGCCGAACGGCATGTTGTCCCGCAGGATGTCCTGCTCCGCGCCGTCCGGGCCGGTGACGGTGTTGAGGGCGACATGCGAGTCGTCCTGATCCAGCTCGATGTTGGTCGTCTTCGTGCGGCCGATGATGCGCTCCTGCGCCTCGACCGGGAGCGCGTTCCAGCCGTCCAGGTCGTGCAGGTACTTCTGCACGATCACATAGCTGCCACCCGCGTGCTGCGGGTCCTCCGCGCCGATCAGCACCGCCTCGCGCGCCGCCGGGCCGACCGGGTTCTCGGTGCCGTCCACGAAGCCCAGCAGGTCGCGTACGTCGAGGTACTTGAAGCCCTGCACCTCGTCCCGCACGACCACCGCGCCGCGCAGCCGGGCCATGATCTCGGTGGCCAGCCCGAAGCACAGGTCGAGGCGGGTCGCACGCAGGTGGAACAGCAGGTCACCCGGGGTGGACACCGCGCGGTGCCGCGGGCCCTCCAGCGGTGTGAACGGGTGCAGGCCCGCCGGCCGCGGGTGGTCGAACAGGCGGTCCCACACCGCCGACCCGATGCCGGCGACGCAGCTCAGCTTCCCGTCGGGCGCGCCGAACCCGATGGCGCGGGTCAATCCGGCGAGGTCCGCGAGCAGTTCGCGCGCGGTTTGCTCGCCGCCGTCCTCGACCGTCACCACCAGGAAGATCGCGGCGGACGTCAGCGGGCTCAGCACGGACTGCGGTTCCGGCTCGGTGGCCAATACAACTCTCCCCTGCGCGGGCGGCGTCCGGTGAATCACCTGGACCCTACTGCCCAGGGCCCTCGGTCAACGGGAGTACCCGGGCGTGTCCCCCGGGGCGGTGTGTTCCGTCGGGCGGACCGCCACCGGCGGTGCACCCGGCGGACGGGTAGAACCGTCGCGGCGGACCACCGTCACGGCACCCGGGCGGGCTAACGTGCAGACTATGACGTTCCGAGACCTGCACCGCGGCCCGCGGCCCCTGGTCCTGCCCAACGCCTGGGACGTGCCGTCGGCGCTGGCCTTCGCCGACGCCGGTTTCGAGGCGATCGGCACCACCAGCTTCGGCGTCGCCTCCGCGCTCGGCCGGCCGGACGGCGGCCGCGCCACGAAGGACGCGAACCTCGCGCTGGCCCGCGCGTTGAGCGGGCTGCCCGCCCACATCAGCATGGACGTCGAGGACGGCTACAGCGACGACCCCGCCGAGGTCGCGGAGTATGTCGCCCGGCTCGGCGTGGCCGGGGTGAACCTGGAGGACAGCACGGCCGAACGGCTGGTCGCCCCGCAGGCGCACGCCGCGAAGGTCGCCGCCGTCAAGGACCGCTGCCCCGACCTGTTCGTCAACGCCCGGGTCGACACGTACTGGCTCGGCACCGAGGCGGAGATCCCCGCCACGCTGGAGCGCGCCGCGGCCTACGTACGGGCGGGCGCCGACGGGGTGTTCGTGCCCGGCGCCACCGACCCGGAGGTGCTGCGCGAACTGGCCGCGGGTATCCCGGTCCCGCTGAACGTGCTGGTCGTGCCCGACCTCACCCTGGACGACCTGGCCGGGCTCGGGGTCCGCCGGGTCAGCACGGGCTCGCTGCCGTACCGCGCCGCCGTGCACGCGGCGACCGCCGTGGCCGCCGCCGTCCGCGACGGGCGCACCGACCTGCCGGGCGCGACCCCGTACAAGGAACTCCAGGCCCGCCTGGTCGACTACGAGCGCGCCGGCGGCCGTTGATCGGCGCGTCTCGTCACGGCCGGGGCGTCACGGCCGGGGCGTCAGGGCTTTTCCTCCGGCCAGTCGAGCAGGCGCGCGCCGATCACGGCGGTCTGGAGCGCGTAGCGGTGGCGGGGGTCGGTCGGGTCCGCGCCCGACAGCGCGCGGACCCGATGCAGCCGGTAGGTCAGCGCGCGGACGCTCAGCGACAGCTGCCGGGCCGCCTCGGCGGCCACGCACCCCGCGTCGAAGTAGACGGACAGCGTGCGCAGGAGCGGCCGGGCGCCGCCGCGCGCCTGCTCCAGCGGGCCGAGCATGGTCTGCACGAGATCGGTGAGGGCCTGCCGGTCGCGGGTCAGCACCGGGAAGACCAGCAGGTCGACGGCGTGCAGGATGCGCTCCTCGAACGCCATCCGGTCCGCCACCGACAGCACGCCCAGCGCCTCGCGGTAGGAGCGCCCGCATCCCGCGGCGCCTTGCTGCGCGCGGCCGATCGCGACCCGCAGCGCACCCGCGGCGACCGCGCGGTCCGCGAAGTGGGCGAGGACGTCGTCCTGCCCGCCCGGCGCCACGCACACCAGCGCGCCGTCCACGGCGGCGAGCAGCACCCCGCGGCTGCCGAACCGGCTCAGCGTCTCGGCCCCGACCGTCCGCGTCACCGCGTGCGTGTCGTCGTACGGTTCGGGGCCGGCCGCCACCGCGACGGTGTGCGCGTGCGACAGTTGCAGGCCGAAGCGTTCGGCGTCCAGGGCCAGCAGTTCCGGGTCGAAGGTGCTGGAGAGCAGGCCGCCGATGAACGCCCGCCGGGCCGCGTCGTGGCTGTGCGCCGCCGCGCGCTGTGCCCGCTGGTAGCCGTCGGCGAACGCGTCGAGCGCCTGCCCGACGGTGGCCAGCACCCCGTCGAGGTCCGCGGCCGAGCGCGGCCGCACGACCCGCCCGGCGGCGAGGTGCTCGCGCAGGATCTGCCGCCAGTCGTAGCCCGCCTCGGCCGCCTGCGCACCGAGCGCCCGGTGGCTGCTGAGTTCCTCCCGGGTCAGCCGGCGTCCGGTGGCCGATGCCTTGAGCAGGACCTCGGCATAGCCGGTGAGGAAGGTCTGCGGCAGGTTGTCCACGGTCATGGTGCCCCCGATCGTCGCCGGTGCCGGTGGGAATGGTGGTCGGTGCCGCCGGGTGCGGCAGCGGGTGGGCAGATGCGGTGTGCGGGCCCCGGTCGGCTGCTGACGCCGCGTCAGCTCTTCGCGGGCTCGGCCTCGGGGCCGAACCCCGGGCCGAAGTCCGGCCCGAGCTCGGGTTCGAGCTCGGACCCGAGCTCGGGTTCGATGCCGGCGCCGGCCTCGGCCGCGGCATCGGTGACGTCGTCGGTCACGGCGGCGCCCGTGTTCGCGGGCGCGGCCCAGGACTGCGTGGCCCCGGGCTGCGCTGCGGGCACGGGAGCGGGTGCGAACCGGCCCGGCAGGCGGGCGGTGACGCGGCGGGCCAGCGGCTCGGTGAAGCGGGCGCTGAGCGGGCCGAGTATGACGAGGATCATCACGTAGGCGGTGGCGAGGGGGCCGATTCGTGGCTCGGTGGCGACCGCGAGTCCGGCGATGACGATCGAGAACTCGCCGCGGGCCACCAGGGTTCCGCCGGCCCGCCATCGGCCGGGGGCCTTGATGCCGGCCCGCCGGGCGGCGAACCACCCGGTGCCGATCTTGGTCGCGGTGGTGACGAGCGCGAGGATCAGCGCGGGCACGAGCACCGGCGGGATGTCCGCGGGGACCGTGGACAGTCCGAAGAAGACGAAGAACACCGCGGCGAACAGGTCGCGCAGCGGGGTGAGGATGTTGCTCGCGCCCTCGGCGACGTCGCCCGACAGCGCGATGCCGACCAGGAACGCGCCGACGGCCGCGGAGACCTGGAGGCGCTCGGCGACGCCCGCCACCAGCAGGGTCAGGCCGAGCACCACGAGCAGCAGCATCTCCGGGTTGTCGGAGGAGACCGCACGGCTGATCAGCCGGCCGTGCCGCAGCGCCAGGTAGAGCACCGCGCCGACCGTGCCCAGCGAGATCAGCAGGGTGACGGTGCCGCCGGCCAGGCCGGCGCCGGCCAGCAGCGCGGTGAGGATCGGCAGGTACAACGCCATCGCCAGGTCCTCGATCACCAACACGCCCAGGATCACGGGGGTTTCGCGGTTGCCGAGCCGGCGCAGGTCGCGCATCACCTTCGCGATGACGCCCGAGGAGGAGATCCAGGTGACGCCGGCCAGCGCGACCGCGGCGACCGGGCCCCAGCCCAGCAGCAGCGCGGCGACCGCGCCGGGCACCGCGTTGAGCACGAAGTCCACCGCACCGGAGGGGTACTGGGTTCTGAGGCTGGTGACCAGCTCCGACGCGCTGTACTCCAGGCCGAGCAGGAGCAGCAGCAGGACCACGCCGATCTCCGCGCCGGTGGCGACGAAGTCCTCGCTCGCGTCCAGCGGGAGTATGCCGCCCTTGCCGAACGCGAGCCCGGCCAGCAGGTAGAGGGGGATCGGGGAGAAGCCGACCCGGCCGGCGAACCGGCCGAGCAGGCCCAGGGCGAGGATGATCGCCCCGAGTTCGACGAGCATGGACGTCGTGTTGTGCACGGGCGGCTATCCTCCGGTGATCAGTTCGGCGACGGCATCAACGCCCTCGCGAGTGCCTACGACGACGAGCGTGTCCCCGAGCGCGAAGCGGAAGTCCGGTGTCGGCGACGGATGCGCCGAGGTCCGCCGCAGCACCGCGACGATCGAGGCGCCGGTACGGGTACGGGCCTGCGTGGCGCCGAGCGTGCGGCCGGCGTACGGCGACCGGCTGTCGATCTCGATCCGCTCGGTCACCAGGTCGATGCCGACCTGCGCGCGGCGCAGCTTCGCCACCGGGTCCGGCAGCAGCAGCCGGGCCAGCGCCCCGGCCTCGGCCTCGGTCAGCGGGACGGCGTCGGTGCACGCGTCGTCGTCCTGCGGGTCGCGCAGCGCGAGCACGCGCCGCCCGTCCAGGTGTACGACGACCGACAGGTGCCCGCCGGCGTCGGTATCGAGGTCGTAGCGGCTGCCGACACCGGGCAGCGGGGTCTTGTGAACGTGAGCCGACAGGCCCATGGCGTGCTCCAAGGGGCGTACGGGGGTGGGGACGGAATCCTGGTGGTGCGTGCGGTGCGGAATGGTGCGTGGCGCGCGTTGCGCGCCGGCCCGGTTGCCCGGCGGCGGCCGCGGACGCAGCGCCAGGCTACGGTCCCGGGCTGTGCGCACCCGCCACGGGTGGCGGACGCGCCACGTGGGGGGAGGG
>NZ_JACEGK010000129.1:0-15992 GCF_056859195.1 Streptomyces sp. NH27 | reverse complement strand
GCCGCCGGATTCACATCCAGCAGAATCCGCAGCAGATGCGGCGCCGTCGTCGTCAGCTTCGTAATGGAGTACATCACCCCCGACATGTACATCCACGTCCGCAACATGAACGGCATCAACTGCGACAAGTCCGTCATCTTGCTGCCCAACCGCGCCACGATCAACGCCAACCCGGTATTGAACACCCACTGGCACAACAACGCCGGGAACATCAGCAACCACCGCATGTCCGGCACCTCGCCGGTCATCAACACAATCGCCAGCAACACGAACATCGACATCATCAACTGCTGCAACTGCATCAACGTGAACGCGATCGGCATCGACGCCCGCGGGAAGTGCAACGCCCGGATCAACCCCAGATTGCCCGAGATCGACTTCACCCCGCTGAGCACCGACGACTGCGTGAACGTGAAGATGAAGACACCCGTCACCAGGAACGCGATGAAGTTGTCGATACCCCGATGCGTACCGATCAGGATCCCGAAGATCAGGTAGTACACCGCCGCATTCAGCAACGGCGTCATCACCTGCCACAACTGACCCAACCGCGCCTGCGTGTACTGCGCCGCCGTCCGCGCCTTCGCGAACTCGTTGATGAAATGTCGACGACCCCACAACTGACGGGTATAAGCCACCAACCCGGGCCGAGCACCACTGACCGACAAGCCGTACTTGGCCGCGAGCTCCGAGGGGCTGAGGCCGTTGTCAAGAGCCGAGGGCACCGGCGGGGCACCGACGGCGACCGCACCATTGTGCGTTGTATCGCTCACAGTTGACACTTTCGTCCTCAATGTGCGCGCCGGGTGCAGGGGTTCCCGGACTGCGCCTGATGCTCTCAGGTCCGAGCTTGTCAGATGATCGGGGGTCGGCCCAGCCGGGTCAACCGCCATACCGTACGCCAGCGCATGGGCCGTCGCGGACCACACGGTGTGGCCCAGCCCTCACGAAAGCCGCCGAACCACGCGCGCAGCGCGGTGCCGGAGGGCCGGCGCACCAAGGTGAGCGCCATCCATACGCCGAGATACACCGGCACCAGGGGCCACGGCAAGTTGCGCCGGGCCAGCCAGACACGGTTCCTGGCCACCAGCCGGTGATAGACCGCGTGCCGGGCCGGCGAGGTGGCCGGGTGCAGCAGCACCAGGTCGGAGCGGTAGTCGATCATCCAGCCGGCGTCCAGGGCACGCCAGGCCAGATCCGTCTCCTCGTGGGCGTAGAAGAACTGCTCGGGCAGCGCGCCGGCCTGCCGGATGACCTCGGTGCGCACCGCGCAGGCACCACCGAGGAAGGTGGTCACCCGGGAGTTGCGCATCGGGTCGGACGCGCGCAGCCGGGGGACGTGCCGGCGCTGGGTCTGTCCGGTCTGCGGATCGGCGATCCGGAAGCTGATGATGCCCAGTTCGGGGTCCTGCGCGAACGCCTGGCGGACCAGTTCGCCGGTGTCGTCGCCGGGCAGCAGGCCGTCGTCGTCGAGGAAGAGGACGATGTCGACGTCGCGGCCGCCGGGGCCGAACAGCTCGATGCCGACGTTGCGGCCGCCGGGGATGCCCAGGTTCTCCGGCAGTTCGACGGTGCGCAGGTGCTCGCGCTGCATCACCGGCAGCGGGGAGCCGTTGCCGACCAGCGCCACCTCGATCGGCGCGCCCTGCTGCTTCGCCACGGAGTCCAGCAGGTCCTGCAGTTCGGCGGGGCGGGTGCCCATGGTGATGATGACGGCGCCGACCGTCAGCGGGGTACTCACTTCAGCCTGCTCGACGCGAGGACGGAGACGAGGTGCAGCAGGGTCTGCAGCAGCGCGATGCCGGCCAGCACCGCCACGCCGAGCCGGGTGAAGAACAGGTCGCCGCGGATCTGGTCGACGACCGCCAGCAGCAGGATGAGCAGCGACGCCTCGATACCGAGCACCAGCCGGTGGAACTGCAGCGCAGAGGCGGCCCGGCGGGCGAGCGCCATCCCGGAGGAGCGCGGCTCGGACGCCGACTCCTTGACCGGGGGCAGCCCGCCCTGGTGGCGGGCGACCCCGACGAGGTCGGTCTCGGCCTTGATCAGGACGGCGCCGAGCGCGGCCAGCGTGCCCAGGAAGGCCCACAGCCAGTCGATCCGGCCGCTGCCCCAGATGTCGGCGGCGCGCATCCCGAAGCCGACCAGCACGGCGGCGTCGGTCAGGTAGGCGCCGACCCGGTCGAGGTAGACACCGGCCAGCGAGTACTGCTTCTTCCACCGCGCGATCTCGCCGTCGACGCAGTCGAGCAGCAGGTAGAGCTGCACCGCGACCACGCCGAGCACGGCGCCGGCTATGCCCGGCACCAGCAGCGCCGGGGCGGCGAGCACGCCGCAGACGGTCATCACGTAGGTCAGTTGGTTGGGGGTGACACGGGTGTTGACCAGGTGCCGGTCGATGCGCAGCGACACCTCGCGCATGTAGAGCCGACCGGCCCAGTGCTCGCCGCTGCGCCGGTCCTTGACGCCCGCCGGATGAACGACGGGGCGCAGCTCAGCTACTGATGGTTTTGGCATAGTCGGCGTATGCGTCCCTGATCTCGGTGGCGGACAAGTCGAGGTGTTCCAGAATCGTGTACCGCCCGGGACGGGTCTGCGGTGCGTAGCGCACCACCTCGACGAACTCCTGGGCGGAGAAACCGATCTGCTCGGGCAGCACCGGCAGCCCGTGCCGGCGCAGCGTGGCGGCGATCAGCGCGGACTGCTCGCGGGCGCCGCGCAGGTGCATCGCGAAGGCGGCGCCGAGGCCGGCCCCTTCGCCGTGTGCGGGGGCCCGCTGCGGGAAGAGCAGGTCGAAGGCGTGCAGGATCTCGTGGCACGCGCCGGACGCCGGGCGGCTGTCGCCGCTGACCGACATGGCGAGGCCGGACAGCACCAGGGCCTCGGCGAGGACGGTGAGGAACTCGTCGTCGCCGATGCCGCCGGGGTGCCGCAGGACCGCCTCGCCGGCGGTGCGGGCCATGGCGGCGGCCAGGCCGTCGACCCGCTCGCCGGTCTCGCGGTGCGACAGCTCCCAGTCGGCGAGCGCGGAGAGGTTGGAGACCGCGTCGCCGATGCCGGCCCGGACGTAGCGGGGCGGCGCCTCCCGGACCACGTCCAGGTCGATCACCAGCGCTATGGGCGTCGGGACGCCGTACGATCCGCTGCCGTTGTCGTTGTCGAGGGTGGAGACCGGCGAGCAGATGCCGTCGTGCGAGAGGTTGGTGGCGACCGACACCATCGGCAGCCCGACCCGCGCGGCGGCGTACTTCGTCACGTCGATGATCTTGCCGCCGCCCAGGCCGACCACGGCGTCGTAGTGGCTGCCGCGCATCGCGTCGGCGAGCTTCACGGCGGCGTCGATGGTGCCGCCGGCCACCGGGAACCAGTCGGCGCCGGGCAGTTCGGGGGCCAGCCGCTCGCGCAGGCGGGCGCCGGAGCCGTCGCTGACCGCGATGGCGATCTTGCCGGCCGTGGAGATCCGCTGGTCGGCGAGCAGCCGGGAGAGGTCGGCGAGCGCGCCCCCGCGGATGTCGACGACGACCGGCGAGGGGACCAGCCGGGTCAGTACTGGCACGCGATCTCCCGTCCACGGGCGAGGTCGGCGTGGTTGTCGATCTCGACCCACGGGATGTCGCCGACCGGCGCCACGTCCAGGGTGTGGCCGCGGTTGACCAGTTCCTGGTAGCCGTCCTCGTAGTACAGGTCCGGGTCGCGCTCGTAGGTGACCTTCAGCGCGTCGGCGAGGTCGGCGGCCGCGTCGGCCTCGATCAGGGTGACGCCGATGTACTCGCCGGTGGCCTCGGCCGGGTCCATCAGCTTGGTGATCCGGCGCACCCCGCGGCCCGGCTCGGTGACGACCTTCATCTCCTCGTCGGCGAGCTTCTTGACCGTGTCCAGCGCGAGGATGATCCGGCGGCCCTCGCCGCGGGCGGCCAGCAGCGTCCGCTCGACGGAGACCGGGTGGACGGTGTCGCCGTTGGCCAGGATCACTCCCTCGCGCAGCACGTCGCGCGCGCACCACAGGGAGTAGGCGTTGTTCCACTCCTCGGCCTTGTCGTTGTCGACCAGGGTCAACTCGACGCCGTAGCGGGCCTCCAGGGCCGCCTTGCGGGCGTACACCGCCTCCTTGCGGTAGCCGACCACGACCGCGGCCCGCTTGATGCCGACCGCGGCGAAGTTCCCCAGCGTGAGGTCGAGTACGGTCGGGCCGTCCGCGGCGCCGTCCGGTCCGACCGGCACCAGCGCCTTCGGCAACGTGTCCGTGTACGGCCGCAGACGCCGTCCTGCGCCTGCCGCCAGCACCAGGCCGATCATGCGGGTTCTCCTGATTCGTCGTGTACGGCGGGCGCCCCCGAGGACACCCAGAAGCGGATGCTCTCGATGAGGACGAGCAGCGCGAGTACGGCGGCGAGCACCGTCAGCGCGGCGGTGAAGCCGGTGCGGTGGGCTCCACCGACCAGGGCCGCCGACAGGACGGCCACCAGCAGCGCCCGGCCCTCGTGTCCGCCCGCCGCCCGCACCAGTGCGCGGGGCGGCGCCCCGGTGCCGCCGCGGATGCGGTACACCGTGTCGTAGTGATGGTAGGCGACCGCGGCCACCAGCCCGAATGCGGCGGGCAACGCCCCGTTCACCTGGGAGACGGCCGCCAGTGCCAGCACCGCGCCGTACTCGCCGGCCCGGAAGAACGGCGGCACCAGCCAGTCCAGCGCGCCCTTCAGCGGCCGGGCGACGGCGATTCCACTGGTCACGACGTACAGCACGGCGGCCGCGACCACCCACCAGGTGCCGCGCGCGGCCAGTGCGGCGGTCGCGGTGAGCGCGCCGGCGCCGATCGCGGCGAACAGCGGCGGCGCGAAGGCGGGCAGCCGCCGGGCGAGCGGGGCGGCCAGGCGCGCCACGGCCTCGGCCAGCGGTCCGCTGTCGGTGAGCTCGGCCAGTGCCAGTGCGGCGCGGTCGGTGCGCCTCGCCTTGCGGGTGAGCGAGCGCAGCACCCGGCCGGCGGTGGTGTAGCAGGCGGCGAGGCCGCAGCCGATCAGCAGCACCACGAAGGTGATCCGGGGCGTGGTGGCTGCGGTCAGCACCGCGATCAGGAACCAGCGCTCGCCGATCGGCAGCACGATCATCCGGCGCACCCACACGGTCCAGCCGACGCTGTCCAGCCGCCCGGACAGGGCGGCGGTGGGGCTGGTGTTGGCGGCGGCGGCGTGGTTGGCCTCGTTGAAGGAGAAGTCCACGACGTGCCGGCAGGTCTGGAGCACCATCGCGCCGAGCGCGAGCGCCCACACGTCGTCATGCCCGCCGCGGGCCGCGCCCAGCGCCAGGCCCGCGTAGTACGCGTACTCCTTGGCGCGGTCGAAGGTCGCGTCCAGCCAGGCGCCGAGTGTGGAGTACTGCAGGGAGTAGCGGGCGAGCTGGCCGTCGGTGCAGTCCAGGACGAACGAGGCGAGCAGCAGCACGCCGGCGGCGACGTAGCCGGCGCGGGTGCCGGTGGCCGCGCAGCCGGCGGCGATCAGCGCGACCAGCAGGGACGCGGTGGTGACCTGGTTCGGGGTCAGACCGCGCCGGGCGCACCAGCGCGCGATGTAGCGCGAGTACGGGCTGATGAAGTGCGTGGTGAAGAAGCCGTCGCGGGACTTGACCGCGCTGCGCAGCCGCACCGCCTCCTCGTCGACGCCGGCGATCGCCTCGGCCGCGGCGGCCTGCTCCTGCGGGTCGCGGGCCACCCGGGCCACCAGCACGCCCAGTTCCGGCCGGTACGGTTCGGCGCCCTGCCGGCCGAGTTCCTCGGCGAGCACGTCGGCGAGCACGTCGCCGTCGGCGACCGTGGCGGTCGGCGCACCGCCCTGCGGTGCTGCCGGGCCGCCCGTCACCGCCGAGGGGCCGCCGGCGCCGTTCCCGGCCAGGTCGGCGAGCGCCCTGCCCAGGGCGGGGCGGGCAGCGGTCTGCACGGCCAGCGCGCCGGGCACGGCGCCGGCGTCGAAGCGGGGGTCGGTCAGCGCCAGCCGCAGGGCGTGGCGGTGGCCGCGGAAGCGGCGGTCGACGACCGCGACGCGCTCGGCGGGCGGCGCGTCGGCGACGCGCGCGGCCACCGCGCTCGGCCCGTCGGCCTCCACGACCTGGAATCCCAGGGCCCGCAGGTCGTCCGCGAGCGGCGACGGCGTCCCGGCGCCGGGCGGGCCGGTGAGAATTGCGGTCGACAGAGGAACCCACTCCCTGAATGCGTACGAAGGCGCACCGGCGAGGCCGCGGCAGGCGGCTCCGGGCCGGACACGACGGCGAGGTTATCGGATGCGGGTCGGCAGTCGTTCACTGCGTGTTCGCCTGAACTTGGCCCGTCCGGTGTGATCATCATCCTCGATTCCGGGCGCCCCTCACAACCTTGGGGCATCCATGCCTCCCTACGACCCCGCGGATCACTTTCCGCGACTGATGAGGGTCACCTCACCACCGCAGGTCACCGCACATGACAACGGTCTCCAGTATCGGCTTGCCCACGGTGGGTAACCGGTGTTGACTGGCCGCCGGACCACGCCGGGCAAGCGTTCAGCGGGCGTCAGGCGCATGCGGAAGGGGGCCTTGCCGATGGGGGCAGGGATCGGTCACAGCCACGGACAGGGTCATGGCCACAGCCATGGCCACCAGCACGGCCCGGTCGCCGCCACCGCCGGCGGAGCCCACCGCGGCCGGCTGCGGATCGCCCTGTCGATCACCCTGCTGGTACTGGCCACCGAGGTGGCCGGCAGCCTGCTCACCGGTTCGCTCGCGCTGTTCGCCGACGCGGGTCACATGGCCACCGACGCGGCGGGCCTGGCGATGGCACTGCTCGCCGTGCACGTCGCCGCCCGCCCGCCGAGCGAGCGCCGCACCTTCGGCTACGCCCGCGCCGAGATCCTGGCCGCCGGGCTCAACGCGCTGCTGCTGCTGGCCGTAGGCGTCTTCATCTTCTACGAGGGCATCCGCCGCCTGATCACCCCGCACGGCATCGACGGCGGGGCCACGATCGTCTTCGGTGTGATCGGCCTGGTGGCGAACTCGGTGTCGCTGGTGGTGCTGATGGCCGGCCAGAAGGAGAGCCTGAACGTCCGGGCCGCCTTCCTGGAGGTGATGGCCGACGCGTTCGGCTCGCTCGCGGTGGTGGTGGCCGCGGTGGTCTACCTCGTCAGCGGCTGGCGGCAGGCCGACGCGGTGGCCTCGCTGCTGATCGGCGTACTGATCGTGCCGCGCACCTGGCAGCTCATGCGGGAGGCGCTGGACGTCCTGCTGGAGGCGGCGCCCAAGGGCGTCGACATGCAGCAGGTGCGGCAGCACATCGAGACGCTGCCGGGCGTCGAGGGACTGCACGACCTGCACGCGTGGACCATCACCTCGGGCCTGCCGGTGCTGTCGGCGCACGTGGTGGTGAGCCAGGACGTACTGGACGCGGTGGGATACGAAAGGATGCTGCACGACCTCCAGGGCTGCCTCGGCTCGCACTTCGACGTCGAGCACTGCACCTTCCAGCTCGAACCGGCCGGGCACGCGGCCCACGAACCGGGGCTGTGCCGCTGACGGCGCCCGCCGTCCCCATGCGACCACCCGCGCGCCCCCGGACGCCGGGGCGGCGGGGCGATGCGGGCGCGGAACCGCGGCGGCGGTGAGGCAGACTAAGAGCTTGTCGTCGAACGCTAAGGATGGAAATGCCAACCAGTCCTGCCACCGGCCGACCCGGCTCCCCCTCCACCATGCCGTCCCCGAACGGGGTCGCAGAACCGATCATGCTCGAACTGGTCGACGAGAACGGCGTCACCATCGGCACGGCGGAGACGCTGTCGGCGCATCTCGCGCCCGGCAGGCTGCACCGGGCGTTCTCGGTCTTCCTCTTCGACGACGAGGGCCGGCTGCTGCTCCAGCGCAGGGCGCTGAGCAAGTACCACTCCCCCGGCGTGTGGTCCAACACCTGCTGCGGGCACCCCTACCCCGGTGAGCAGCCGTTCGTGGCCGCCGCCCGGCGCACCGCCGAGGAGTTGGGGGTCGCGCCGGTGCTGATGCGCGAGGCGGGCACGGTCCGCTACAACCACCCGGACCCGGCCTCGGGCCTGGTCGAGCAGGAGTACAACCACCTCTACGTCGGCCTGGTCCGCGACCCGCTGCGGCCGGACCCGGAGGAGATCGACGAGACGCTCTTCGCCACTCCCGAGGAACTGGCGAAGCTGCGCGCGGACGGCCCGTTCTCGGCGTGGTTCCAGACCGTGCTGGACGCGGCGCTGCCCGCGGTACGCGAGGTGACCGGCACCGCGGGTTGGTGAACCGGGCGACCCGCACCGCGGGTTGGTGACGGGGAGACGCCGGGCCGCGGCCGTACCCGGTCCGGCCGCGGTGCGCGGCAGGTGGCACGGCAGGTGATCTGGGCCGCGGTCGGGGCGTCCCCACAGGCGCCCGGTCGCGCCCGGTCAGGGCATGGTCGGGCGCAACGGGAGCGCCGCCCAGATCACCTTGCCGCCGCTCGGGGTCTGCGCGATGTCGCAGGAGCCGCCCGCCTCGTCCGTGATCGTCTTGACCAGCACCAGGCCGCGCCCGCCGGTGCGCGCGTGGTCGGTCTCCAGCGCCTTCGGCCGGTACGGGTGGTTGTCCTCCACCGCGATCCTGATCCATTCGGGTCCCACCGCGAGTTCGACCGCGACCTCGGGCGAGAGCACCGCGGCGTGCTTCACCGCGTTGGTGACCAGTTCGGAGAGGATCAGCAGCAGGCCGAAGAGCGTGTCGTCGTCGATGGGGACGCCCTGCTCGCGGACGAGCGCGCGCACGCCGTGCCGCACCTGCGGCACCGAGGCGTCGACCGTAGGGGCGGTGAACCGCCAGACCCCTTCGTCCGGTCGTGGAATCGGAGCCGGAGTCGGGGCCTGACCGAGCGGGACACTCCCGCGGACCTCCATGACCGCACCCACCATCGCTTTCGCGTGACGTCGTCCGATAGGGCCTGCCGAGGCATACGCCGGGGGAACCGTGGCAACCAGGGGGACCGGGGGAACCGGGAGAATCAGCCTCACCCGTCGAGTGTCCGCGTCTATTGCACCTGCACGTGCGGGAGAGCGGAACTCCGCGACTTTGCGCGTTTCGCGATCGGATCGGACCGGTGGCGATCGCGAGGGGGCCTGATCCCGATCGCCAGGTGCGTGGTTGGGGCGGTCGGGGCCGGGGCGGCACGCGTGGTTAGGATCGTCCGGCGGCACCTGGACGGTGCACGTGCACGTACGAAGGAGCACCTGATGTCCCGGTTCGGCCCCGGTCTGCTGGTGAGCACCGAGGACGGTGCCGCGACCGTCACCATCAGCAACACCACCCGGCGCAACGCGATGACGCTCGCCATGTGGCGGGTACTGCCCAACGTGCTGGCCGGATTGGCCGCCGATCCCGGGGTGCGGCTGCTGGTGCTCACCGGTGAGGGCGAGGCGTTCAGCGCGGGCGCGGACATCGCCGAGCTGACCGATCCCGAGGGGCGGCGGGCCGTGCAGGAGGCCGCGCTCGCGGCCGAGGAGGCACTCGCGGCGTTCCCCAAGCCCACGGTGGCCGCGGTGCGCGGCTTCTGTGTCGGCGGCGGCTGCCAGCTCGCGGTCGCCTGTGACCTGCGGTTCGCCGCGCGGGGGGCGCGGTTCGGGGTGACCCCGGCCCGGCTCGGCATCGTCTACCCGGCCGCTTCCACCCGCCGCCTCGTGGCCCTCGCCGGGCCCGGCACCGCGAAGTACCTGCTCTACTCCGCCGAGCTGATCGGCGAGGAGCGGGCGCTGCGTACCGGCCTCGTCGACGAGGTGCTCCCCGACGACGACCAACTGAACGCCCGGGTGCGCCAGTTCGCGGACGTCGTGGTGGCCCGGTCGCGGCTCACCCAGGCCGCCGCCAAGGAGTTCGCGGCGGGCCCGCTCTCCCCCGAGCGCGCCGCCTACTGGGCCCGGCAGGTGGCCGACGGCGCCGACGCGACCGAAGGCGCCGCCGCCTTCCTCGCCGGCCGAGCCCCCGCGTTCACCTGGTCCTCCGCGACGCCCCACCCGGCCCCGTAAGCCCGTCACGCGGCCACCCGCCCACTGTGGCTGATCACGCCGTTCCCCGCGTCCCCAACCTCACAGGTCAGTACAGCTAGGCCACGCGCGTTGCGCCCGGCTTCTCGCGTTTGGAGGGGCCCTGGGGCATGGCCGGGTGGCGGCCGAGCAGCAGGACGCCGACGACGACGGCGACGAGCCCGGCCGCCTGGAAGGCGAGGGCCAGCGGGGTGACCCGGATCTGGTCGCCTAGGAAGCCGATACCGCAGGCGATGCCGGCGAGCGGCTGTGCCGCGGTGAGCGCGGGCAGGGACATCCGCAGGGGCGCGGCCTCGAAGGCGGACTGGACCAGCAGTATCCCGGTGATGCCGATGCCGAGCACCGCGTAGGGCTGCCAGCTCACGACGAGCCGGTCGATTCCGTCGTCCTCGACGATGGACCCGCAGATACGGGTGAGGGCGTCCTGGAGCCCGTAGATCAGTCCGGCGGCGAGGGCGAGGAAGGTGGCCTCGGAGGACGGCTGCAGCCCCTTCGCGAAGAGGGTGACCAGCAGCGCGAGCCCGGCCACGATGCCGAACACCAGCCAGTGCCGCAGGGTGCTCGCGACGTGCCCGCCGCCGTGCGGCTGCCCGGCGACGATGAAGGCGGTCACGCCGAGCGCGAGCAGCGCCACCCCGCCCCAGCCGCTCCAGCCGAGCGGCTGCCGGGTGAGCCAGCGGGACAGCGCCATCGCGAACAGCAGGTTCGTGGCGGTGAGCGGCTCGACCAGGGACACCTCGCCTTGGGTGAGCGCGATCGCGCTGAGCACCTGGCCGGCGACCATGAAGCCGACGCCCAGCAGCCAGTCCGGCATCCGGATGAGGTCGAGCAGCAGCCGGAAGGAGAGGATGTCCGCGCGCGGCGCACGGGCTGCCGCACGCTGCTGCAGCACGAATCCCAGACCCAGGCAGCAGGCGGCACCTACCCCGAGCAGGAACACGGCCACGCGGTCACTGTAGCTCCCGGACCTGGGCACGTCGGGTGTTGGCGGCGCCGGGACCGGCGCGTTGCGGCGGTCAGGGCCGCGCGCTCGGCACGGTCTGCGCGCCCTCCCACACCGTGAGGAACGCCAGCCGCAGGCACGCGGCGAGCGCCGGGTGCTCGATGTAGAGCGCGGTGGTCGCGTCGGTACCGGCCACCGGGTCGGGCATGTCGCACAGGACGAGCGACGCGTCGGCCACCACCAGTTTCAGCGGCAACTCCGCGGCGAACCGGCTCTCCTCCCCCGCCGCACCGAACCTCCGCACGTTCTCCAGCACCTCGCGGTCGTCCAGCGCCTCGTTGGTGTAGATCGCCCGGACCGAGCCGCCGCAGCGGCGCAGCCGCCGTACGACCTTGATGCCGGTGGCGTTCAGCGGGGAGGCGACGAAGGGCGGTTTGCAGAAGCTCAGCAGCTCGTGCCGGGCCTGCGCCTGGATGTCGGAGAACGCCTCGGCGATCGACTTCGGGTCGCGCAGGATCTCCACGTAGTCCATCGGCACGGTCTGGGTGCGGCCCTCGGTCCAGACCGGCAGCAGCGCCGCGGTGAGCGCGGAGGACATCCGGTCCAGCCGTTCCAGGGTCTCGCGCTGATGCGCCATCAGCCGGGCGACGGCGAGTTCGGGCGCGACCGCGGAGAAGGTGGCGACCCGGCCCGGCCTGGTGGTGGCCAATCGCCGCCTGACCAGCGCGTCGAGCACGTCGTAGACCCGCTGCCGCGGCACGTCGGCCTCGCGGGCGACCTCGGCGGCCGTGTAGGACTCGCGGCGGACCAGAGCGAGGTAGACCCGGGCCTCGTAGCGTGCCAGACCCAGCGCGACCAGGTCGCCGACCGGCTCTTCCTCCGTCTCCATGAATCACGACCGTATACGGCGGAGATCGTCCGGCGGAAGCGACCGGGGGGGCACTCGGGGACAAGTCGAGGGCAATCCTTTACCAACACCCGGTAGTTCCTTGACGGTACTCCTCACTACCTTCATCTCGTCACCACTCAACGGGGTGGCAGTGAACAGAAGTTGGCGTCGGCTCCACCTGTTCCACGGGTTCCACACATCTCACCGGCTCCACCGGCGCCGCCCGTTTCCCCCGGCTCCACCCCGTTCACGCGCCCCCCGTTCCCGCCTCGCACCACCAGTGAACGTGCGCCACGTGAAGTCCAGGCGACGCCACGACATCGATTGTCATGCCCTTGACACATTCGGTCGTGGACGCCCTCGTCAGCCGATCCCCCCATGGAGGGCAGTTCATTGCAGCTCAGTACCGGCCCGGTCAGACGGGTCTTCCGGCGCGCCACCATCGCGGCGGTCGCCGCGGGCGCGCTCCTGACCGGCGGCATGTACGCCGCCACCGCCGCCACCGCGGCCCCCGCCACCAGCACGGCCTCCGCCGCCGCACCCGCGGCGAACAGCAACGGCACCGCGGCCGCCGGCCCCGCCGCCGGCAAGAACGCCCAGCACCTGTGCGCGACCCCCAGCAGCGGTCAGATGGCCTGCATGGCGCTGGCCCGTACCGACATCGCGCACCACCTCGGCATCAGCCCGAACGCCACTCCGTCCGGCTACGGCCCCACCGACCTGGCGAGCGCGTACGCCCTGCCGAGCGGCGGCTCCGGCCAGACCGTCGGCATCGTGGACGCCCAGGACGACCCGAACGCCGAGGCGGACCTGGCCACGTACCGCTCGCAGTACGGCCTGCCGGCCTGCACCACGGCCAACGGCTGCTTCAAGAAGGTCAACCAGACCGGCGGCACCAGCTACCCGACCGCCGACTCCGGTTGGGCCGGCGAGATCTCGCTCGACCTGGACATGGTCAGCGCGGTCTGCCCGCAGTGCCACATCCTGCTCGTCGAGGCGACCAGCGCGAGCATGAGCGACCTGGGCACCTCGGTCAACGAGGCGGTCACCCTCGGCGCGAAGTACGTCTCGAACAGCTACGGCGGCGGCGAGTCCTCCTCCGACACCAGCTACGACTCGTCGTACTTCAACCACCCGGGCGTCGCGATCACCGTCAGCGCCGGTGACGAGGGCTACGGCGCGGAGTACCCGGCCGCCTCGAAGTACGTCACCTCGGTCGGCGGCACCGCGCTGAACCGCGCCAGCGGCACCAGCCGCGGCTGGACCGAGTCCGTCTGGAACACCTCCAGCACCGAGGGCACCGGCTCCGGCTGCTCGTCCTACGACGCCAAGCCCACCTGGCAGACCGACACCGGCTGCTCCAAGCGCACCATCTCCGACGTCTCCGCGGTCGCCGACCCGGCCACCGGAGTGGCCGTCTACGACTCCTACGGCGCCAGCGGCTGGCAGCAGTACGGCGGCACCAGCGCCTCGTCGCCGATCATCGCCTCGGTCTACGCGCTGGCCGGCACCCCGGCCGCCGGCACCACCCCGGCGTCCTACCCGTACTCCCACACCGGCTCGCTCAACGACGTGACCAGCGGCTCCAACGGCAGCTGCAGCGGCAGCTACCTGTGCACCGCGGGCCCCGGCTACGACGGCCCGACCGGCCTCGGTACGCCCAACGGCACGGCCGCCTTCACCAACGGCGGTTCGACCGGCGGCAACACCGTGACGGTCACCAACCCGGGCAACCAGTCCACCCAGACCGGCACCGCTGCGAGCCTCCAGATCCAGGCCAGTGACTCCGCCTCCGGCCAGACGCTCGGCTACAGCGCGTCCGGCCTGCCGGCCGGCCTGTCGATCAACGCCTCCACCGGGCTGATCTCCGGCACCCCGACCACCGCGGGCACCTCCAGCGTCACGGTCACCGCCAAGGACGGCACCAACGCGTCCGGCTCGACGTCCTTCACCTGGACGGTCAGCACCTCCGGCGGGGGCGGCGGCTGCACGGCCTCCCAGCTCCTGACCAACCCCGGCTTCGAGTCCGGTTCGACCGGCTGGACCGCGTCCTCCAGCGTCATCGACAACAGCACCAGCGCCCCGGCGCACTCGGGCTCCTACAAGGCGTGGTTCGACGGCTACGGCACCACCCACACCGACACGCTCTCCCAGTCGGTGACGATCCCCGCCACCTGCACCACCGCGAGCCTGTCCTTCTACGTCTACATCAGCACGGATGAGACGGGTTCCACCGCCTACGACAAGTTCACCGTCGCGGCCGGTTCCACCACCCTCGCCACGTACTCCAACGTCAACGCGACCAGCGGGTACGTGCTGAAGACGATCGACGTCTCCGCCCAGATCGGCAAGACCTTCACCCTCAAGTTCACCGGCTCCGAGGACTCCCTCTACGCCACGTCGTTCCTGCTGGACGACACGGCGGTCAACGTGAGCTGATCCGCTGCGCTCAGCCGCACCGAGACCACGTGGTCCGGGTCGCCCACGAGGCGACCCGGGCCACGTGACCACGTGACCACGTCCGGGGACCTGAGTCCGGGGACCACGTCCGGGGCGGGGAGGCCCCGGAAATCCGGAGGCGATCATGCCGTCCCGGTGAGGCCGTCCAGGTGAGCGGGGCCGGCACCCCGGGCCCTGGCGAACCCGGGGCCCGTGAGCCGGGCCGGCCGGGTGAGGTACTCCCGCTGACGCGTTCCGCCGCGCCGGCCGGTCCCCCGCGGCCGGCGGCCGGCGGTGCGCGTCAGTGTTCGGTGATGCGGCCCGCGGCCACCTCGATGCGGCGGGTGGTGTGCACCGCGCCGAGCATGCGGCGGTCGTGGGTGACGAGGAGAAGCGTGCCCTCGTACGAGGCGAGCGCGGACTCCAGTTGCTCGATCGCGGGCAGGTCGAGGTGGTTGGTGGGCTCGTCGAGGACGAGGAGGTTGACGCCGCGGGCCTGGAGGAGGGCGAGGGCGGCGCGGGTGCGCTCGCCCGGGGAGAGGGTGGCGGCAGGGCGCAGCACGTGCGCGGCCTTGAGCCCGAACTTGGCCAGGAGGGTGCGGATGTCGGCGGGTTCGAGGTCGGGCGCGGGCGCCCGGAAGGCGTCGAGCAGCGTGGCGTCGCCGCGGACGAGCCCGCGGGCCTGGTCGATCTCGCCGACCACCACGCCGGGGCCGAGGGTGGCGTGCCCTTCGTCCAGGGGCAGCCGGCCGAGGAGGGCGGCGAGCAGCGTGGACTTGCCGGAGCCGTTGGCGCCGGTGATCGCCACCCGGTCCGCCCAGTCGATCTGGAGGTCGACCGGCCCGAACTCGAAGGCGCCGCGCCGCACCCGGGCCTGCCGGAGCGTGGCGACCACGGCGCCGGAGCGGGGCGCGGCGGCGATCTCCATCCGCAGATCCCACTCCTTGCGGGGCTCCTCGACGGTGTCCAGCCGCTCGATCATCTTGTCGGTCTGGCGGGCCTTGGCGGCCTGCTTCTCGCTGCTCTCCGTCCGGGCCTTGCGGGCGATCTTGTCGTTGTCGGGCTGCTTGCGGACGGCGTTGCGCAGGCCCTTGTCCATCCAGCCGCGCTGCATCCGGGCCCGGGCCTCCAGGCCCGCCTTGGTGTCGGCGTACTCCTCGTACTCCTCGCGGGCGTGCCGGCGGGCAGTCTCCCGCTCCTCCAGGTACGCCGCGTAGCCGCCGCCGTAGGTGGCCACCTGCTGCTGGGCGAGGTCGAGTTCGACCACCCGGTTGACGGTGCGGGCCAGGAACTCGCGGTCGTGGCTGACCAGTACGGTGCCGGCGCGCAGGCCCGTGACGAACTTCTCCAGCCGCTCCAGCCCGTCCAGGTCGAGGTCGTTGGTGGGTTCGTCCAGCAGGAACACGTCGTAGCGGCTCAGCAGCAGCGAGGCCAGGCCGGCGCGGGCGGCCTGGCCGCCGGACAGCGCGCGCATCTGCTCGTCGAGGCTCACCCCCAGGCCGAGCGAACCCGCGGCCTCCTCCGCCCGCTCGTCCAGGTCGGCGCCGCCGAGGTCCAGCCAGCGGTCCAGGCCCTCCGCGTACGCGTCGTCCGCGCCGGGCGCCTCGTCCACCAGGGCCTGGGTGGCCGCGTCCAGCGCGGCCTGCGCGGCCGCGACCCCGGTACGGCGGGCCAGGAAGTCCCGTAC